>JAUYDG010000133.1 GCA_030691925.1 Nanobdellota archaeon | reverse complement strand
GTGCACCAGGATGACCGCATTCTTTTCTTTCTTGAGCCTGTTTATCTCATCTACCAATTGTTGGATTTTGTCTTTCATTTTTTGCCCCCCTTATGCTCGAAATAATCCTCCAGGATTTTTTTATGGTCAAATACCAGGCCTGGAAGGTCGTCTTTCGTGAACACTTTGACTTTTTTCGCATCGCTGCCAGCTTTTGGCTTCCCTCCTGCTTTTGCGATGTAAACTGTAGAAATCTTATGCGCCCTTGGGTCTCGTTCAGGATCTGAGTACGTGTGGAACTGCTCCACCAGCTTAACATCAAGGGAGGTTTCTTCTTTCGCTTCCCTCACTGCTGCATCTTCAAGGCTTTCGCCGTAGTCTACGTGGCCTCCAGGTATGGCCCAGCCGAAAGGCTCGTGGTTTCTTTCAATCAAGACTATCCCGCCCTTGTACTCTATGATTATATCAACCGTCGGCACAGGGTTCTTGTAGGGCTTGCTCAGGTTTTTTATCCTTTCAACGCCGTCGACTTTTTTGATTATATCTGCGGTTTCTTTTGTCACGTACCTTTCCCAGCACTGCCCTTTTGATATCATATCCCTGACCAGTGTTGCGCTTATGTATCCCCTGGGCTTAATGAGCTTCACCCTGACATTTTCCTTTTCAAAAAGCTCTTTAACCAGCTTGTTGCCTGTGAACACCACGTCCACTTTTCCTGTTAGGCCTGCCACATGCTTAGCCCACCTGGAATAGTCATCCAGATCAGGTATGGGCTTTATAGAGTAGTTTTTTATTTTAACAGAATCGTTTATCATATCCGCCCTTTCCTTCAGCGTGAATGGGTCATCTATCGCGTGGTGCTTGTTTGAGCTTCCTATCCCGATTATCAGGCAGTCTACCTTTTTTGCAAGGTTTTGGATTGTTTTGCAGTGGGCCTTGTGCAGCGGCTGGAACCTGCCGATAAAAAGCCCTACTTTCATTTTTTAACCTCCAGTCCTTGTGGCATCTCTTTCTTGTGCCATGAGCCTTTCCTTAACCTTTCAATCTTATCCAAGACTTCCTTTTCTACCCCTTCAGTTTTCCCTTGCAGCACCTTGTCGAGCGTGTGGTAGCTGAATCCTAATTCGCCTTCATCTGTCTGGCCTGCCCACAAGTCTGCGCTTGGTTTTTTTTCTATTACATTTCTAGGGACTCCTAGCTCTTCTGCCAGCTCCCAGACCTGGGTCTTGTACAAGTGCGCTATCGGCTCTATGTCCACTGCCCCGTCACCATGTTTTGTGAAGTAGCCTATCTCCATTTCGCTCTTGTTGGTTGTTCCAAAAACTAGCATGTTCCTTTGGTTGGCTGCGCCATAGAGAAGGCACATCCTAACACGAGCCATGAGGTTTCCTTTCGGCAGGTTTTCCTGATAGTATTTTGCTTGCTTTTCAAAAACGTTCACTACCGGCTTTATGTCTATGACATCATATGCTATTCCCAGCTTTTTTGCTACCAGCTCAGCATCTTCCGTGCTCTGTTTGCCATAAGGCATGCTTAAGCCGTAGACGTTTTCCTTTCCTAATACCCTTACTGCCAGATAAGCGACTACTGCGGAGTCTATTCCCCCGCTCAGGCCTATGACTCCTCCTGCTAAGCCTTGAGACCTTTTTTGGATGAATTTCTCAATTTCGTTTATGGTTTTTTCGTATTTCATGCTAAAACCTCCATGACGCTTTTATCCTGATGAAAATAATCCGTGACCAGCCTGCTGTCTTCTGTAAGTACGTACTCTTTCGCCCAGCCAAGCTTAAATGCTTTTTCGTTTTCCTTGAACGGGCAGGATGACAGGCCTATGGTCATGCCCAAGAATGTGTAAACGTCTATGCTGTGGTATTTCTGGTTTTCAGTCTGCCTTGACCTCAGGAACAGCTGCCTTATGATGTTCAAGTCTGTCCTGTGCTCTTTTGCGAACTTGTTAGTCGGGACAAGCTGGGTGAATGTCAGCTCCTTTAGGCCTAATTGTTTAGAGAACTCTATCATCTTCAGGCAGTGGGCGTAGTCATCTGTGTAGCCTTTCACGAGAAGAGCGTTTATCCTCACGTTCAGCCCTGCTTTCACTGCTTTTTTGATATTTAGTATTGCTTGGTCATATTTTTTTACCCCTGTCAGTTCCTCATAAGTGGCTTTGTCGTAAGAAGGCAGGTTTACTATGACTGTTGTTATGCCTGCTTCCTTGAACTCTTTTGGATTGTTTAGTAGTATTCCGTTTGTCTGCAGGTTTATCCTGTCAAAGTATTTTTTTACTATCCTTATTTTTTCCAGCACGTTCTTGCCCATCAAAGGCTCCCCTCCGGATATTGAGGCTTCACTTGCTCCGTTTTGCTTGGCTTTTTTTGCTGCCCTTTCCACTGCTCTTAGGCTTTGGTTCTGCCCGTTTTTCGGCGTGTCTTCTGCCAGGCAGTACTTGCATCTGGCATTGCAAGCCTCTGTTACGATGAGCCTGAACATGTTGGTTTTGATGTTCATTTTAGTTTTTTATATTATGTCTCCTGTTTTGCGGTAGGCTTCTTCTCTTCTTTTCATATCTGCTTCTAGTTCTTTTCTTATGTTTGTATTTGAGTAGTCTGGTTCTTCGATTAGTTTTAGTTCTAGTCCTTTGGCAGGTATTAGTTTGCCTCCGTGTTTTGGTCCGTTTAGTATGGCTTCGAGCAGTTGTTGTTTGTTCTCATAGCTTTTTACTTGATAGGTTGTTTTGCTTGCCCCATTTGCGCACGGGTGGTCGATATATTCTTCGTATTCTTCTATTAGGTAGTATTTTCCCATTTTCTCCTTCTTTGTCGGTTTGTTTTTTACAATAGTAGTTTGAAATTTTTTTGTTTCTTTTAGTTCTTCTCTTTCTTTTACAACTATCTTTTCTATTTCGCTCATTTTTAGTTTTTTATAGTCAGTTTCGAATGTTTCGCCGTTTAGGATTACAACGTTTTCGAGTGTTTTTCCTTTGAAGTATATATCCACGATTTGACATCCCATTGCTGTTTCAGGTTGTGTTATAAGGTATTCGACCCATTTTTTTGGTATTTTGTATTGTGTCATTTTTTCCCCCTTTAGTGTTTTTTTTACACTAACTTTTTGTTTTAAAAAAGGCCAGCGCAAGATATTGTTAATCTCACACTAACCTTAATGTATAGTAGACACTAACGACTATATAAACCTTTCGGTGCCCCAACATATAATAAGAAAGTTTTAAAACAACCAAAAGAAGCCGCCTAAACCATGAAAGTACCAAGAACATTCATGCCGGACAAGGACTTAAGCGATAAAATAGAAGAACTAAGCATAGAACCAGAAAGTATTGGCGTAGAAGAACTCCTAAAAGACAATATGCGAATACTGTACGGAAATGCAGACACCTTCCAAAAAGGCAAAATTGAAGATGAAATAATCAGAAGGATAGTCGAGGACACCTTTGCAGGGATAATAGAATGGAAAAAAGACCCGCACATCCAAGAAAAATACACGGCGAATGCAACAATAATAAACTACGAAGGAGAAAAAATAATCATACCTATCCTGTTTAGAACTGACGAAGAATTTTACCTCTTAGATGACCCTAAAAAAAGATGGGGGTATTTACATTTAGGAAATGAAAAAGGGCCATTACGAAACACAAATGAAAAAAATGTAAACAAATTAGCTGAAGACTACTTTAAAATAAGACTAGATCTACCAAAAAAAGATTATGACAAAAAATGAAACTCCCTGAAACATTCACACCAGACAGGGATCCAAGCAAAAAGATAGAAGAGTTTATCCAGAAAGAAGAAATGAAAGAACTTACAGAACACTATATGCGCCTCTTATGCGGGAATACAACAAAATGGAGGAAAGAAAAAATTAAATACAATGCGATCGAAAAAATAGTAAACGACACCTTCGCAGGAAAAATAGAATGGAAAAAAGACCTAAACAGTTACCCCGGTACTTTAAAAAAATACACAGCAGAAGCTACTGTGATAGACTATAAAGGGAAAGAAATAACTATGCCCGCCATGTTTCAAGTAGATAATGATGCAACTGATGAACGGGGATACCTGCACTTAGTAAATGAAGAAGGACCGTGCATAAACACATGTGATGAAGATGTTAAAAGGCTAGCTACAAATTACTTCAAGATAAAATTAGACCAGCCAAAAAAAGCCTTCAACAAAAGATGAAACTCCCAACATTATTCATACCTGAAAGGGATACGGACAGGAAAATCGAAGAACTAAAACAAAACCCCGAACCGAAAAAACCAAAGCGAGTCACAATAGAAGAGCTTCTAGAAAACGACATGGAAATCTTATACGGAGATTCCTCTGACCGCAAACGAATGAAGATTTACGATAACACGTTCAACAAAATAGTTAAAGATACTTTTGCAGGCAAGATAGAATGGAAAAAAGAACCCAAGAATACATACACCGCAGAGATAACAATAAAGAATTATGAAAGACAAAAAATAACCATCCCCATATCATTCCGAGCCCTAGATGCAAGACAAAGATACAAAAACGACATATGGGGCTTCCTCTACCTAGGGAATGAAGAGGGTACATGCAGAAACACGTGGAACGAAGATGTGGAAAGGCTAGCCACAGAGTACTTCAAGCTAAAAGAGAAAAAACGACCAAGAAAGAGGTATTAGCCAAAAGATGAAAGTTCCGCAAACATTCATCCCTGAAAAGAATTTAGACAATAAGATCGAAGAACTAAAGCAAAAGCCTAAACCAAAAGAACCTGAAGATGCCACATTAAATGAACTCGCAGATTACCATATGAACAGGCTGTTTGGAGACTTACCAGAAAGCGAAAAAGAAGAAATTAAAAACAAAGCAATCGAAGAAATCATAAAAGACACCTTCGCAGGAAAAATAGACTGGAAAGAAGACAACCACAGTCCTCCCAACGTCTCAAAAAGGTACAGAGCAAAAGCCATTGTAACCAACTATGATGGAAAAAAGATAACTATGCCGGTCGTGTTTCAAACTGATAACTATATAATCGATAGATGGGGATACTTACACCTCGGAAATGAAAGAGGACCATGCAGGAATACTAACGATAAAAGCGTAAAAAGTCTGGCAAATGAATACTTCAAGATAAAAGTGAACTAACAAAAGATGAAACTCCCAAAAACATTCATACCCGACAAAGATTTAGACAGAAAAATAGAAGAACTAAAAACCTGGAAAAAGAAAGAAAAAAAACCAGAAGAAATCATCCTGGAAGAACTCATGCAAAACGGCATGGAAATATTCTACGGAAACATAAAAAAACTGTTTGATTTCCGCGAACGGGCTAAAAAATCAAGCGAATTAGAAAACAAGGCATTCGACAAAATAATAGAAGACACCTACAAAGGCAAAATCAGCTGGAAGCTTAACAAAAAAGACTACAGCTATACAACAGAAGCAACGATAAAAAACTATGCGGGGGAAGAAATGACCATACCTGTCCTTTTACGCACAGATTTCAGAGAAATAGAAAACAACATGTGGGGATTCCTACACCTTGGAGACAGAAGAGGGCCCTGCAGAAACACATACGACAGCAGAATAGACCACTTCGCCAAGGACTATTTCAAAATAGACCCAACCGGCTGTAATATAAAAATCTGCTAACGAAGAATTCAAATAGTTTTATAAACTTACAAAAAATTTGGACAACCATGAAATGCGAAATCTGCAAAAACAAGATAGAAGAAACATTCCTGAGCAAGATACTAGGGACTTATGTAAAAGATGCTAAAGGCAAAAAGCGCATGATCTGCAAGGAATGCCAAACAAAATACAAAACAAAAGAAGAAATAATCAAACAACTATAAAATGCTAGAAGACTTTCTAAAAGGGACATTTCTGCCCGGAGGAGAACCGTTCTACAACAAAGCCGGCAAAGACTTAGGAGTTATAATGTTCCACGGCTTAACAGCCACACCTTACCAGGTAAAAGAACTAGGAGACTTCTTATGTAGCAAAGGGATTACTAATTTCGGAGCCAGGATAGAAGGCCACGCCACAAAAAAATCAGACCTCGCCAAGACTACGAGAAAAGACTGGCTAGACTCCGCAAGAAAAGCTTACGAAGAATTCAACAAAGCTTACCCAAAAACCATAGTATTAGGATTCTCACTAGGAGGGCTACTAGCACTAAACCTAGGCAAAGAGTACAAGCCACAAGGGCTGATAACATTAGCCACGCCATACCGGCTAAACATTAAAGGCAACTTCTTATCACTCATAGGCTTCCACAAAAAGCACCCTGATGACATGATAAGCTATCCAGGAGATATACCTTTTAAGGCTAAATATGAGCTGATCAAGCTTATCAAGGAAACTCATGAAGCGATAAAAGAGGTGAAAAGCCCTATACTGATAATTCAAGGAACGGCAGACAGGAGAGTGAGCAAAGACTCACCATACCAGATACACAACCAAGTGCGGAGCAAAGACAAAGCCATGATGATACTGCCTGGCGAGCAGCACATAGTTCTAAAGGGAAAATATAAAAACCAAGTATTCGATAGAATATACGAGTTCATACTGCAGCATAACTAAGTATGCCTCCGTAGCTCAGCCTGGTAGAGCAATTGCCTCGTAAGCAATA
>JAUYDG010000070.1 GCA_030691925.1 Nanobdellota archaeon | reverse complement strand
CAAGAGCTTAAAGTCCCGGTGATAATAACCAACCAGGTCTACGATGACATCAAAGGTTCAGGGGTAAGGCCTGTAGGTGGAGAGCTGACGCTTAAAAGCTGCCAGGCATGGATAGAGCTGCAAAAAGAACCGAAAAGAAAGCTCATAATCAAAAAGCCGCAACCAGAAAAAAGCCTGGACATAGAAATAAAAAACGAAGGGGTGATGCTAAAAACTACTTCTTAGCCTCCTGTGCCTTCTTCTCTTCCTGCTGCTTAATCCACTCCAGCCTTTTTGGGCATTGCTTGTTGATGCAATAATTGAAAGGCCTTTTGCCTGCCCTTATGATCATGACCATGGGGAACTTGCACTCAGGACACTCAAGATCCGTCGGCTTCGGCAAGCCCCTAGGCAGGCTGTAAGTAGTCTTACAGTTAGGGTAAGAAGAGCAAGCAACAAAATAGCTCTTGAATCTTTTCGAATACAGTATCTTCAAATCCCCGCCACAATTCCTGCACTTGCCGACTATGCTCGCCTTATTCCTAGTTTCCTTGTAAGCCTCTGATAATGCGCTGCCAATGCTCTTCTCATGGATCTTGAATTTTTCCAAAATTCTGGAAAGGAACCCTTCTGCTTTTTTCAAAACTTCTTCCTTGCTCTTCTTCCCTTCCTGTATCTGCTCCATCTCATGCTCGAACTGCCTCGTAAGCTCCTCATCGAGGATATCAGGAGCATACTTTTTCAAGGTCTCAACAATCTTCATGCCTAGCTCGGTAACCTCCATAGAATTTTCCGCAACATAATCCCTCTGGTATAACGCGTCTATTATATCCGCCCTGGTAGCCTTAGTCCCAAGGTTCCTCTTCTCAAGCTCCTTAATGATAGAAGCAGGTGTATACCTGTTCGGCGGCTGGGTCTCCTTGTCGTGAACCTTAATATCCTTCACATCAATTTCCTGACCCTCTTTAACCTCTGGCAGCTGCTCTTCCTTGAAAGCGGCATACTTGCCATAAAGCTCATGCCATCCCGGCTTCACAAGCCTGGAACCTTTGGCAATAAATATTTCACCATTCACTCCCAGCTCTACATTCATGTTCTCCTTAACCGCCTCTTCACCGAAGGTTGCCAAGAACCTCCTGACAACAAGGTCGTAAACCTTTTTAGAACGCTCCCTTAATTTTTTAGGAGCTACGCCTGTAGGGTATATCGCCGGGTGGGCAGGGTCATTCTTGCCGCCATTATTGGGCTTCAGCTCTTTTTGAGAAAGCTTTTCCGCCTCTTTCTTGTAATCCTTCTGCTCTGATAAGTCCTTTATTATCTTCTTGAAATTAATCGTGGCAGGAAGCTGGTTAGAGCTAGTCCTCGGATAGGAGATGTATGACTCGACATAAAGCTCTTGGGCTATCGAAAGCGTCTCCTTCGGAGATATCCCTAACCTCCTATAAGCTTCCAGCTGCAATGCCGTGAGATCAAACGGATGCGGCGGGGCAAGGCTCTGCTCTTTTTTTTCAACCTTGTTAACGGCAGACTTTTTGCCCTTTGTCCTGCGAACAACATTGTCAGACTCCTCTTTCTTCCAGAACTTGTCATTCTTATGCCAGGCATGAATGCCATTTTCTGTAACGAGCTCGACCTGCCAGTAAGGCTCTGCCTTGAAAGCCTGTATCTCCTTTTCTCTCTCAACCAGGATGCTCAAAGCCGGGCCTTGAACCCTTCCAGAGCTAAGCACCTTGAACATGCCTGTAGAATGCTTTATAGACAAAGTCAGCGCCCGGCTAAGATTGATTCCCCACAGCCAGTCAAGTATGTGCCTCGTCAGGCCAGATTCCACAAGGCCCTTATCGAGATTATCAGCCCTGTCCCTGTAAGCGTTTAACAAGTCTTCCTTCGTTGTAGTGGAGAAGTGCATCCTTGAAGCGTTGTCCTTGTTGCATATGAACTTCAAAATGTTGTATCCTATGATCTCCCCTTCTATATCCCAGTCACAGGCAACGATGAACTCCTTAGCCCCTTTAGACACCTTCTTAATCGCGTCGATGTAAGGCTTTGTAAAGCCTGCAGACTTCTGAACCTTATAAGAAGGGACCCACTCTGTGCTGAAAACAGGATAATCCCACTTCTTCTTGTCCTTCTCTGCCACTGTAAACAAATGGCCTGCGGCACAAACAACAAAAACCTTCTTGCCGTTGACTTCCAGCTCATAATAAGGCACCTTTTTATTATAGGCCAATTTTTTAGGCTTCTTGTTTACCAGCGCTTCCGCTATCTTCTGCGAAACTGAAGGCTTTTCAGTGATGATAAGCTGAGACATGCGCATGATAGGACGGGGAATGTTTTAAAAACTTTCCTTTTTTAATAATAAACATGAAAGAACTCTTGCAAAACATCAAAAGAATAAAATTGGACGATGCGAAAAACCTTATCTTATTCGACACCTGCTTTGTCATCAGCATCCTGGAGCACCACAAGCACCTGGACAAGCTCAAAGACAAAAATGTCGGCCTGACCTCGTTCAACGTGGAAGAGCTGCTGCATGTCGAACACAAGCTGAGCCACGAAGATAAAACGCTGATAAGGAAATTCTTGAAGCATCCCAACTTCAGCATATTAGAAATACCAGTCCACCCAGGCAACTGGAAAGAGGAAGTAGATTTTGTAAGCTCAGTAGACAAAGGCCTGCTTAAAGAGGTCCATGACCCAAGTGACGCAGTGCTTATAGCCGCTGCGATAAAAACCAGGTCTACAGTGCTGACAAAAGACAAGCATCACCTTTTCACATGTGTACTGGAAAGCTTCCTTAAGAAATATTCTATAGCAATTTACAAAGATCTGAACTTTATTTAGGCTGAGCGATTGTTTTCTCTGGCTTTGAAATCTTCACCCTTGTTATCCTGTTTTTATCAACTTTCTCAATCTTCACGTTCAAATCCCCAAGCTTTAGCTCATCACCTTCTTTTGGTATGCTTTTAAGCTTCTTAAGAATAAGCTTGCTTATAGTCTCAAAGTTTTTGCCAGGCAGGTTTATATTAAAGAAGCGGTTTATGTTACCAGCATTGGTTGAGCCATCAACTACGATATTATACTTATCAACCCTCATCATTATGTTTTTTGTAACGTCGCTCTCTGCAATTATCTCCCCGACCAGCTCTTCTAGAAGGTCTGTTATCGTGACTATCCCTTGTATGCCCCCAAACTCATCCACGACTATAGCTATGCGGGTGCCCTTATCCTGAAAAAGCTTGAGCAAGTCCACCAAAAGGATGGTTTCTGGAACGAAAAGCGGTTTCTCTGCCAAGTCACTAAGCTTAGTATCAAGCTTGTTCTGCTCTATGCACTTAAAAACATCCTTGATGTTAATAATCCCCACTATCTCATCCTTTGTCTTCTCGTACAGCGGGATTTTGGAGTAAGGCGCGGATGCCAGCTCACCCATAGCTTCCTTAACACTGAGATTCGCCTTAAGAGTGAACATAATCACCCTGGGGGTCATGACATCTTCTGCAGATATGTCCTTAAAGCTGAGCACATTCTCTATAATCTCTTTTTCTTTCTTGCCTACAGCGCCGCCCTCAGCGCCCATAGCCAAAAAAGCCTTAATCTCCTCTGGGGTTACAACCGGCTTAGGCAAGTCCTTGTCCTGTTTAAGGATTCCTTGAGTCACTAAATCTATCAGTAGCCGAACAGGGGTGAGTATGAATGAAAAAAAAGACAGTATGCTGGCAGATGCTAAGGCCATGTTCTCAGCATGGGCGTAAGCAAGATTTTTCGGGACTACCTCACCAAATACTATAACAATAAAGGTTATTACTGCTGTAGCAGCCGCAATCCAGTAAGAGCCGAAAAGCTCTATAGCAATGACTGCTGTCAATGCCGAAGCACCCATACTAACGCTGTTTATGCCTATCTGCACTGTGGAGAAAAGCTTCTTAGGATTATTTTTCAACGCCAGCAACGCCTCAGAGCCGCGATGCTTACCTTTAACAAGCTGCTCTACCCTTACTTTATTAACCCTAACTACAGCTATCTCAGCCGCAGACAGAAATGCGTTTAGCAGCAAACATATTGCAAGCGCCAATAGTTTAACAATCATATTAATAAGACCAATTAGTTATTATCTAAAAGATGTTTATAAAACTTTTTACAGCCTTGTCACCAGCTTGGCTTCTTCTGAAGAGCCCGAATCTGAGCCAGGTTTAGGCTCTATAAGCTTCCCATGCAGGCCCCAAGGGATAGCCAAAGCATACCATATGGGAGCTGACCAGAGGTCAAACAACCCTGATGCCTTCCAAGGGTCCTTGCCTTGAGCTAGCAAAAAAGACTGCCCGCCAGTTTTTAGGCCTATATAAGAAAGGTCAAATGCTAAGAACGTTTTTGCCGCTTTTTTAAGGCCGCCCAATATTTTTTTGATTTCAAACCTGCCTTCCTTATTAATGTACTTGTACTTGTTCGCCCTGACCTCATTTACCATAAAGAAAGTATAGCTTGTTACCATCTGTATAGCAAGCGTGGTTAAAGAGTTTGTAACATACTTCAGTATTTCAGGAGCCCCTGGCATCCACTGGTCTATGCCGCTTTGGGCTAGTTCTGCAGCAGGCATGCCAATAGTAAAAAAGGGAATCGCCCCTATAATATTACTTTGCAGATAAACCGCCCCTGCGCGCGTGTCTAAAGAATCCCTTAGCTTTTTTCTATAGCTATAAACAGGGCTTTTTTCCTTTGTGTAGTCCCAGGAAAAAAATTTTGGAGTTTCTTTCCCGGTTTTATGGTATAATGTTTCAACAGTTTTTGATGTTTTTTCTGCTGCCCATATCGGGATAGAAGTCAGCGCGTCTGCGTATGATCCTGCCGTGTATTTAACGTCATAAAGGAGGGTTTCTAGCTTGGGCATTTTTAGATTTCCAATATTTTTCCTTCTCTGCCTACGTTTATGACCTTGGTCTTTCCTATCTTCTCCTCAACGCCTTCTGCCTCATGAACGTGGCTGCAAAGCAAAATGTCCGGCTTAAGCTTGTCAATAGCCTTCTTCACCCCTTTAGAACCTGGTACGAAACTTGTCAGCTTGCCCATAAGGCTCCCTTCAGGGTGCACATGTGTCACCATAATCCTTTTCTTAGCGTCCTTGACATACTTGTTCCCTTTTTTCAGGGTGTCAAATATTTCATCTTCAGGAAGCTGCGATAATCCCACGTTGGCAAAGCCGCATCCGAACAGGCCTACATCCTTGTATTTTATCGAATAAGAGTGCAAGTTCACAACCTTATAGGCTTCTGCCAAGAAATCCGCGGTAGGAGCAGAATCATGGTTCCCAGGGACAAAGACCACTTTCTGGTTCCTTTTCTTAAAAGCGCCTATGATATTGGCCGTGGAACTATCAAACTGCGTAAGGTCTCCGCAAAGAATCACAAGGTCTACCTTGTTGTCCTCTGCCTTTCGGGCCAGCTTCTCTGCCAGCCTCGTGTCCCCGTGTATGTCTCCTGCTGCTAAGATTTTCATTTTGAAAAAATCAGGATTAACTTGTTTTTAAAACTTTTCAATGGGCGGTCATAGCCCTTGTTTCGCAGTCGTTGATTTCTTTAACAATCCTGTTATAAGCCATGCGGGTTATAAGGTAAGGTTCCATTATCTGTTTAGGTACATAACCTAAAGAGTCATCTGCTTCCCTTACTGCCCCTTCTAGTTCCAGCATGTGTTCTTCAACTATTGTAAAAAGGTCTGATGTCGGGTCGTAATATTCTCCGGTTACGGTTTCACATTCCTCACGGCATGAATAGCCCATTTTTCCTCCTAATCTTTGTTTAATAAATACCAGGATGAGTATATAAACCTTTCTATTTGTAACTACTTAAAAGTAACTACTTCCCGTATCTTCTTTGCCTGCGCTTAAACTCTTCAACACAGCCAATCAAATCCTGCTTGGTAAACTCAGGCCAAAGCTTGTCAGGCAGGAAAATAATCTCAGAATAAGCGCTCTGCCACATCAAGAAATTGCTAAGCCTCTGCTCAGAGGGCCTTATAATCAAGTCCGGCTCAGAAGAAAGATACAAATTCTGGAATAT
>JAUYDG010000067.1 GCA_030691925.1 Nanobdellota archaeon | reverse complement strand
CAAGATAGTATAAGAAACGTAAATCCCCACCACTATTCTTGCAATCTTAACAAAGTCTAAACAGAAATCCTCAAACCTCCCTTCTGCAAGGAAAAGCGCATAGGCCGTCTTAGGCTTCTCATAAAGCAGAAGAACCAATATTACCATCCCAAAGCCCCCGACCCATTGTATGAAGCCACGGAAAAAATTTATAGAACGAGGCAAAATACTTGGGTCCTGTATCATTGTAAGGCCTGTACCAGACCAGCCTGAAGTAGATTCAAAAAACGCATCAACAAAAGGCATGCCATAAACAATAAAAGGTATTACCGACACAAGGGCTATCATGATCCAGATAACAGCAAGCGAGAGTACAGCGTGCTTAGTATCACAAACCTTCGCAGGCACAAGGCTCTGGATAGCCCAAAAAGACGCTGTAAATATCACAGCCATAAGGAAAAAAACAAGAGCATAAAGAGTTTCACTATAAATGAGCGAAACGATTAAAGGGATAACAAGCGTCAGCCCATACATCCTCAGCATATTTGACACTATATGTATGACCGTAAGCAAATCATCCCTGTTGATATGGAACATCAAAGACCTCCCTTCCTTTTAAGTACAGCCTTATTACTGGTTTACCCAAATTTTGCAGGTTTATTAATACTTCTGAATACCCCTCCAAAAAACGCGTTTTAATGCAATAAAAACATATTTAAACACATTTAATTTAGAAGGCTTAACCATGAAATTCGCAGAAAAAGTCTATGAAATAACAAAAAAAATCCCGAACGGTAAAGTTTCGACTTACAAAATGGTTGCTGAAGCGTTAGGATGTAAGGCTTATAGGGCGGTTGGTAATGCTTTAAACAAAAACAAACATTGGCCAGAAATTCCCTGCCACAGGATTGTGGGACATGATGGAAGATTAACAGGCTTTGCCAGAGGGCTTAAGGAAAAAGCGAGGCTTCTAAGCAAAGAGGGCATAGAAATTAAAAATGGCAGAGTAATAAACCTTAAAAAATATTTATACAAAATAGATGTTGTATCTTTAAAGTAGTAAAGAAAGAAAGGTTTAAATACTTCAAAAAGAAGAATAAACTCAAGGGGGTATTCATAATGAACGAATCAAAACAGTCCTACTTAAACCTAGAAGACGTCATCCTGAATCACTTCATCCAAAAAGGGGAGATAAAACAAGCAGCAACAGCAAAGTTTGAATTCAAAAAATCAAGATGGAAATACCTAGACGTATCCTATTTACTGAACAAAAAACAAACAGGAACCCTGCATGTAGAAGACAACGGGGAAAAAAGCGATTACCCAATCCGCATAAAACACAAATTATTAAAAAATAAGAAATGGGACGTCCGCTGCCAAGGCGGAACGCTATGCGATGACCCAAACAAGATACTCGACATGCATATCAAAGAAGAGGCTGATCCTTTAACAAAAGAAAAGAAATACACCCTAGACTCAACGATAGAGCACAAGAGCAAAGGCGGATTCTCAACCTGGTTCTACAACGACAACCTGGACACGATGAGAAAGCTTTACGAAAAAATACCTGCTGCGAAGCACCTGATGACATACCAAGCGCTGAAATATGCAGGAATGACTTTTTTCGGGGCAACGGTAGGCATAGAGCTTGCTAAAAGGCTGGTCGTACAGGACAATTTCTGGCTCACACTAGTATACTCGATAGGCGCTTATGCAACAAGCACAGCGGTCCAGACATGGATGGCCAGGCATAACGCTGAAAAAGTAACAAACAAAACACCCAACACGCTTTCCAGCAAGCTGTTCAACAAAGAAGGAATACTGATGGGCTCAAACAAGGAACTGAACACATGGGCATACTTTGAAAAAATAGTATTGGAACTGTTCGAGCAAAACAAGCTAAGCGACCCTTTGCTTAGGGAAAAAAGCTTTGCAGAAAGGCTGCAAGAAGGGTATTTCAACAAAAAATTTGACATCTACGTCGCAATAAAAAATGCGAAATCAAAAAAAGAAAAAGTCAAAATAATCAAAGGCATGGTGCCAATAGACTATGACACACTAGAAGACAAACAGCTAAAAGAACTGGAAAATGTCACAGGAAAACTTAAAGAAATAGACAAAGAGTACATCCAAGAGCTCGGAAGAAAACTGTTCGAATCCTTCGAGAACAAGCAACTCTTAGTCGACACCATGAAGCCGTCACTTGAAAAATTCTTAAAAGAAGACTACGCCAAACTCGTCACAGGGGAAGACAAAAGGAAGATGAAGCTTGAGGACATAACCGCGCTTCTGGAACAAACGGTAAAGAGCTCCATAAGAAAAAACACAGTCGATGAAGACTACGAAGTTATACACAAGACAACAGAAGTGAACACGCTATGCACCGGCTTAGAAGTGATCAATTACGTCGCAGGATACAGCCTGCTGTTCTTCACTGCCAACCCGATATATGTGCTGACGTATTACGGGCTCAGCTCTTTAACAGAATCTGTAGAGAACACGGGCCAGTTCAGGACATGGAACACAATTTTCCTGGAATACTACAGGAAGGTCATGCAGGACACCAACGTAAACCAGGAACAAGTATGGCAGGACCATGACGCGACCTTCACGAAATGCTCATACAAAGGAGGGGCTATAGGGACGATAGGCGGGTTTGGCATGCAAGCGATATCAAACATGGTGATAAAACCACAATACGCTGCGGAAATATACCAGAAGATAATACAAAAAATACCGGGAGGCATAGAACAAGTCGTCCAAGAAGGAGCAAAAACAATTTACAAAGTCCCGACATGGTTCGACGCGTGGAACATCCCGATAACTTATGACAGCATACCTACGCTAGTATTAGGCGGTGTCGTCTCATTAAGCGTATACTTTGTAGGATTACACTACTATTTCAAATGGAAGAACGAGCTGAAAGACCAGATAAAGCAAGAGCTGGTAGAGAAGAACCCGGACTCAGAATTCCTCTCACCGGAATACCAGCGAAGCATCCCAAAAAAACTCGTAGATAAAGTGCTTTCTCCATTCACTGAGAAGAAAGAATACTGAAGGGCAGAAACCTTTAAAAGCATCAACAATCCAGATATCGTAAAATGGGGTTTGTCAAGAAGCTTCTGACATGCGCAGCGATAGGAGTACTACTTTCACCCTACTACATATACAGTTCCAACAACACGATAGGATACAGCAACACGAACAACAGGCCTGCATGGGTGCAAAACATAAAGCAAAAACAAAACCTGGAAACAAAGCTAAAACAGAAGAATGAACAGGTGATAATGGAAGAAGACTACTCGACACCAATCCGAACAACAATAAAAACAGAAAAAAACTACCAAGTGATAGAAAGCAAAGACTGGCTGCCATTAAGGGCTCTAGGATACGTGGGCTCATTGCCATTCAAAGCCTTCATGATGAGCTGGGACATGAACCATTACGTAAAGCCTGAAACTAAAAAAAGCATAGAAACACTGCTAGAAAACGACGACAAGATCCATGGCTTAACGATAAGACTAAACCACACAAGGCCTCTAAAAGACTCCTACAGGCTCTTCACAGAAAAACAACTGACAGAAAGGAACAATTTCTTCGCAAGACTGCTTCTCGGGCTTCCAACAACATTCCTCGGGGAGTTCTTCTCAAAATTCACAAGATGCGACTACTACAACCCCTACACGAAAACAGCAGTGGTATACAGCAACATCGAAGCAGTGGCAAAGCACGAAATCGGCCACCACAGGGATTTCACCAGGTTCGACCAGGACTGGGCATATTCCCTAGCGAGAATAACCCCGCCAGTAATGCTCTACCAGGAATGGAAAGCGTCACAATACGCCAAATGGACTTTGGAAGAAAAGAACAGGTGCCAGTTCGGAAGATACCTCATACCGGCATACGGAACTTACATAGCCTCTGCAATGATAGCACTATTCAAGATTTTAACATGGGCTAGAAAAAAATTCTGATTATTTATCAGGAACAGAATGCATCAGAGCGTATAAGTCTGTAAGGTTAAGCTCAAAAGCCGCTACAGGCATCTCTAAAGCCAAGTTCCCTATCACAATAGGATGTATCTCCCCTATGTAAGCCACGCCCTTGCCCCTCACACCTATCCTCGCAACCCTTCCAGGTATGAAGCTGTCATGCTCAGTCTCAGTGACAGTATACTCAACGTCCAAAGCCCTGAACAAGCTGTCAAACACCTGCTTTATCTCAGTGTAATCCGCCCTGGTGTTGGATACGCAAACAGCCAACCTATCCATCTCCTTCACGCCGGTCTCCTCCGCAGGGCTCTTCTTGAATATCGTACCAATCTCGAATATCTTTTGGGGAAACTCATGATGCTTATTATTCTTCAAAACCTGCAAAAGGTTAGGAATCATCCAAGACCTCAAAACGTTGTAATCAACATTCTTCGCATTCTCCAGCTCTACGCACTCAAAGCTTATACCCAACTTAGCAGTAAGGTTCTCCTTATTCGTCAGATTATAAGTGTTAGTCTCTATCATGCCAAGGCCAACAAGAATCTCAGCCACTTTCCTCTTAAACACCTCAAACTTGTCTTCCTCAGCAACAGTAGAAACATTAGGAATCTCTTCCTCAAAGTTGTCATAGCCATAAGCTATAGCTATATCCTCTACCAGGTCTATAGGGTGCAGAACATCAGCCCTGTATGAAGGGATTACAGCCTTGCCGGCAGAGCAGTCATAACCCATCCTCAGCAAATACCTCTTAATCTCATCGTCGCCAAGATCTAAGCCCAATACTCTGTTGACATAATCCCTGCTTATCTTCATCTCGCCAGGCGTGAAGTCCGGCGTAACGACCTTCTTCCTCTGGTAATCAAGCTCGACCTCAAAGATCTGGCCGCCCATGTCAGCCAAGGCAGCAACTATGATATTCAAACACCTGCACAGAACCTTCAGATCGAACCCTGAACATTCGACAAAGACGTCATTAGTCTTCAAAGTTATCTTCCCAGTCCTATCCGAATTGATAACCGGAGGCATAGAAAGTATCTCATTATTAGCGTCGACAAAAATCGGGTAAACCTGACAGCCCTCAAGAAGGTGGGCATACGCCTTGCCAGCAGGATGCTTAACCAACATCTGGCTGGCAGTCATTATTTCTGTAGTGTCCAAAGGCTGGAACCTTATCTCATCAGGCTTCCTGGCCTCAAACCTTACCGGGAACTTTATCTTCTCTAAAGGATAAATCCCGATAGCAACTTTCTTCCTGTTCCTGCCATAAGTCACATGAAGCTTCTCCTGTATCTGTATGACTTCCTTTATCTTCTCATTGTCAAATTTTATGCCCTTAACAACAGCGCATGCAGTAAAAGGCCTAACGATGCTGACAGACTTGTCGACTGACACCTTATAGCCGGATTTTTTCGCAGCATACTTCCTCAAACCGACCTTCCTGCCTATGAACGAAGAAAATGCCCGAGCAAAGCCCTGCTCTGAAAGCATGTCAGGCCTGTTCGGAAACACCTCAACAACTATCTCATCACCCTCTATCTTCTCCAGGTCAGTACCTAAAAAGCTTATCTTTTCCTTAAGCTGGTCGACAGGCAGCTGCTTGCCAACAAGCTTCTCAAAAACCTTTTTGTTTAAAGTGATAGTAGGCATTTTACTTCATCCAAAACTTCATTTCCCTTATCTGCTTCAAATCATTCTTGTACAAATCACGAATGTCAGTTATCTGATAATACTCACCTATGAGCCTCTCCATGCCAAGGCCCCATGCCAGTACTGGAATGTCTTTCCCCATCAAAGGCTTCACGACTTCAGGTCTGAACATGCCAGCGCCTCCAAGCTCGACCCATGTCTTCCTTACAGGATGGAATACTTCTATCTCCGCGCTAGGCTCTGTGTAAGGGAAGTAAGCCGGCCTTATCCTAACCTTCTCATAACCCATCTTAAGGAAAAACTCTTTCAAGTAGCCTATCAAGTGCTTGAAGTTAGCATTAGGATCTATCACTATACCCTCCACCTGCGTCAGCTCAAACAGGTGTGACCAGTCGACAGTCTCGTTCCTGAAACATTTCCCCACTGCGAACAGCTTTACCGGAAGGTCAGACTCTTTCAATGCAGCGATAGTCTTAGCGCTGAGGACTGTAGTATGCGTCCTTAACACGTTCTTCTTAGCCTCTTCCCTGTTCCAAGAATACCCCCAGCCAGTACTGCCAGTATGGCCGCCGGTTTCATGAGTCTTCCTAACACCATCCACTATATCCTTCTTCGGCAGCTTGCCTTTAGCCGGATCCTTCAGGAAGAAAGTGTCCTGCATATCCCTCACAGGATGATCCTGGGCTGTGAACAACGCATCGAAATTCCAGAAAGACGTCTGGACTATAGAGCCCCTCATCTCCTTAAAGCCCATGTCAAGCCATATCCTCTTGATATAATCCACTGCCTGGTTAACGAAATGCCTCTTACCACCATACACTTTCGGAACGTTAATAGTAACATCATACCTTCTGAAATTCTTATCCTTCCAATTACCATTTATCAGCATATCATGGGTTAAAGAATCAACAAACTGATCGCTAAGCTTTAATTTGGATAATTCCTCGCCAACCTTTGTAAGCTTAACATACCGTGTCTTCACGAGGTCAGTCCTGATGATCTGCTTCCTTCTCTTCAGCTCCTCGTAAGCCTTTTTCTCCTCAGAAGAAAGATGCGCCGCGTCCAAAGGCAGCCTTTTAAGAAACTGCTCCTCCAAGCTCTGCTTGCCAAACAACAGCCTTCCCTCCTCTGTTATGTCCACCCTCATCCTCGGAAGGATCTCTATGGCACCCCTCTTCTTCAGCAAGCCGAGGCATATGTTAACCTCTTCTTTCGTCAGGTGGGCCTTCTCGCTGACCTCATCCAAAGTCATCCTCTCCTCTTCAGTCAAGGTCTGCAGGAAACGCTTTTCAGGCAAGCCCTCCATGACATACAAGGCGCCGTTCTTGTCAAGGTTTATTATCTCCTTGAGAATCTGCTGTATCTTGATTATCCCTTTGTTCTCAAGCCACTGCAATGCGCGCATCACTTCGACTTCCTTCAAGCCGGTCTTCTTAGTAATCGCTGCTACGTCAATATCGTTTTCGAGAACTGGTACCACCACTCTTTCCAAAGGATGTAACGTCTGTATAAGCCTATTTAGATCATGCATTAGCCTATAGGATATTATTTTTTTATTTAAAAATATTATTACAACACAGTGTAGGGTTCAAGAAGTTTCTTTTTGAGCTGTTTTTCGTCTAAACCGAAACCTTCAGGGAGGGTAATGGTCGCGCCGATGCCCAAATACTCCCCGCAATACTCTGTTAGACTAGTAACAGGGCTTAGGGGCTCTTCTGCATAATTTTTTTTCACAGCATTCGAATTTAGGTACTGCTTGATTTTCTCATCAGAATTTTTTGATGCGAATAATTGCGGGATTTTCATTGTAAAAAATATTAAGCCTCTTGTATATAAAAGTTATCTCTTCTATTTCTTCCTATAAGACCTATCTTCTATTTCTTCCATCCCAAACTTGTTCTTGTAGTAATCTACTATTTTCTTGGCGGAATCTTCCATTCCCTTTGCATAAGAGTGTATAAGCACAGTATAATCCCCTTTCACTAAAAATTTAAACATTTCGAATTTGTGGTCCGGGTTTTCCAATAAAAGCTCCTGCTTTGTTAATAGGTGCTTATCATCTTTTTCTGCCTTACCCTCTTTGTACTCGATTACGTGTACGTCTATCCATGCCTCTTGCTGTTTATGTTTGTATTCTACAGCCTTAACCTTTCCTATGCCTGACTTTGTTAGTATGTAATTATCTGCTAACGTTTTAAAATCATTCACTTCAAAAGGTTTAGTGGAGACTTCCAATTCACTAGCGATGTCAAATGCTTCTTTTCCAAGCAAATCCTGTAATGTTATGCCTTCCAGTTTTTTAACAGGCTCTTCCTTTTTAACTTCAGGAACAGCTTCCTGCCCTGATCCGTCCACTGTGAATGTAGGTATTTTCATTTGTTGGTCCATTAAGCATTAAAAACCTTGGAACCAAGGCCCCTTACGGAACCTTGATGCCCAAGGAAAGAGGTGTGTTATAAATGTCTTGCGACTATTACTTCAGTGCAGCCCATGTAGAGTTGAACATCTGCTCCATCGCTGATGCGAAATAAGGCGTGTTAGCCCATATTCCTGTGTCATAGCTTTCGTGGATGTTCTTGTCGTGCTCTATCATGAAAAGTATCTGTTTGCCGTCGATTATAACGAATCTTCCTGTCATGTGGTCTATGTGCCTTACTTCTGCCACTTCTTTCAGTTCCTTCAGCGTGTCTTTCAGGTCGTCTGTTACCTTAGTTGCTATCCTTATCTTGACACCTTTGTCCTTAAGCCTTTTGAATGTCTTTTTGAAGTCTTCTGCTTTCCTTATCAGTGCTGTAGGTGTTGTCATTATAGTCACGGTTTTTTCAGCATCATCAAGCATTGCGCCCATCTGGTTTCTTATGTTTGGCCTTCCTTTTATAGAGCCTGACAGGCTGCTTGGCTCTACGTTGACTATGCCCTGCTTGTAAAGAAGATCCAGCTCTTGGAACACGTTTGTTCCCCTTATTTTGGATATGATATCTATATGATAGTCAGCGTCTTTCTTTATAGCGTCTTTTACTCTCTTGACAACTTCTTCCGGCTTCACTGCTATGTACTTGATCGGCTTGCCTATCTTCATTATCACGTATCCACTCTTCTCTAGGCTTTCCAAAACGTCATAGCTTCTAGATCTTGGTACTCCGCTTATATCTGCCAGTTCCCCTGCCGTCGCCAATCCTTTTGAGAGCAGCGCCGTCCATATCTTTGCTTCGTAGATGTTAAGATCGAACGAAGATCTTAGCTTTTTCAAAAATTCTTCTTGTACTATCATTTTTTTCCTCCATCATCCTCTTCTAGTATAATTATTTTTGTTACTGATTAGTAGAACATAGCTAATATATAAACCTTTCGGTTTTTAACCACCTTAAAGTAGTAAACATTAGATTGAGAAAATGCTTACCTAAGCCTGCTCTTAACAATCTCCCTAGCAACAAAAGCCAAAACAAAGAATATAACCACAAAGCAGAGCAGCATGTAAACCTCTAGGCTTATGCTTTCAAAAGAGCTGGTGAAGTTAGCGCCGAAAAGCATTATCCTCTTCAAAACATTAACGCTCAAAACAAACGGGTTAAACTTGGCAATATCCCTTATGCCCACAGGCAAAGTCTCTATAGGCAGGATGGCATTAGAGAAGAACAGCATCAAACTGCCAATAGATATAGCACCAAGAGTTGCGGTCTCTTCAGATTTGAAAACAAATCCGATAAACATACCAAGAAGTATGAACACAGTAGCAACAATCAAGATAATAACCGCCATAGTAAGTATAACACTTCTCAGCTCCGGCAAGAAATAAATAGCCGCAATGAAAAGTATTGCCATCTGGAAAGCAACGATCAAGATGTTGGTAATGTAGCCGCCAACCATGAACAGGAAATCGCTAGTTGGCATGATAAAATTCCTGAAAAACGCCTTGGAAAGCTTCTCCTTCATAGTAACAGTAGTGGAGAACAGAAGGCTCATGAACATGACTATCAAAATTATGAAAGTAGGGAACAAATAACCAAGATGAGTCTTCTTGGCAGCCACAGACTTGACATTCGTATTAACAGGCGAAACAATCTTCTCAACGTCAGTAACCTCAACACCTTCTATACCTGCAACTACAGCATCGAGAGTCGATTTCAAAACAACAAGGTCGTCAGTCCCGGTCTGCAAAGTCTGCTTCAAAGTATCCAACTCCTTCACGG
>JAUYDG010000159.1 GCA_030691925.1 Nanobdellota archaeon | reverse complement strand
ATTTCTTTATCCTTTCCGGGTTATAAGTCCAAATAACTATGCCCTCTTTGTCAATTATTATTTTTCCAGATCCTTCTAAATAATCTAATATTGTTTGGAATGTTTGGTACATCATCTTTTTGGGCAGTCTTTTCCATAACTGATATTTTCCATATTCTTGGCTATGTTTTTGTATAATCTTCTCTACCATGATTACAGATTCCAAAGTGGGGCTGTGCAAAATTGTTTCGTTTTTCATCTTATATATACTTATATAATAGGGGTATTTAAAATTAGCGGTTAATCTTTGATTTTCCATAACCTGCAATAAATAGGGCTTCTTAATAAACTCTCGCACGAAAAAATGGAAGGATTTCCGGAAAATAAATCCGGAAGATATTCCTTTTTTCCTTAAGCTTTCTACTAGCTCCGGAAAAGAAAAAGCTTAAAAACTGCCACGCAAGTGTACTTTTACAAATAGGGGTTCTGAGATTCGTGGAGGCTGAAGATGGAACAAGAAAAAGCTGTAAGGCTGCTGACAAAAAAGCTTGTAGAAGCTTCTGGCAGGGCAGTAGTATTCGACAAAAGCCATAAGGACAGGCTTATCGGGAATGCAAACCTTGCGTATGTTGCAGGGGAATCAAAAATCGTAGATTATGAGAAATATGGCAAAAAATATTTTTCCCAGGGCGAGTATGAGAAAAAGGAATATTCGGGGAAATCAATCGAGGATGTCTTGAAAGGGATTGTTTCTGATGAGGCTAACTATTTATTCGCTTCCAAGCCTATAAGCTGGGGTGAACACCATCTAGGCATCAATGTTGTTCCTTATGCTATCCTGGGGAGTGAAGAGCGTGTGGCTATAAGAGAGAGGTTTTACAAGTGCAGCGATGTGGCAGTGAGGGAAGCGATAGGATCCTTGAAAATCGAGAACTTTCTGGAGATTTACAACATCTATTCCACCAAGCAGTTTTTGGCTCTTTACAAGGCTATAGACCGTATTCTCCAGAACCCGGAATTTTTAAGTCATTTTGTCCAAAACCCTATAGAGCATAGGCACATAAGGGTTAAAGGGTTTACCAAAGAGAACCACGACTTTGACCTTCTCAACTCATTGCTAAAAAGGCTGGACATTAAGTGCGGGGCTTTCAGCGACGGCATGGATGTGTGCACCGAGTATACGAGCATGCTCATGAAAGGTTTAAGCAATCATTCAGATTTTTTCAGGTTCGTTTTCAGCCTGCCTCCAGAAGAGCAGGACGTGGAAACGAACAAGCTATTGTTGAAGATGCATCCTTCTTTATTGGATGTTGATACTACCCTCCTGAAAGAGTACTCTCAAGGGAAGTTCTTCAAGGAATACTTTGAAGTTTTAGATGGATACCAGAAAGAGAATGTCCTCAACCTGTTGAAAGATTGTCCGTCCCGCAATCCTGAATACGACTCTTTCCTGTTCAGCCTCGGCTTCAAGGATGTGATGAACCTGTCTGATTATAGGTTATGGTATGAGACTGATTCTAAAAGGTTTATAGATTCTTTCCAGAAAGAGGGCAGAGAGAAAAAATTCGCAATTCTAAAGGATCTTTTCGTATCTGAGGCTATGAACCAAGAGGTCTGTAACTGGCTTAACAAGAACGAGCAAGACCTGTTAAGGGAAGTAGGGTTTAATTCTTAGCTAGTAATAGGTTTTCTTATTTGGTTTGCGTAACTCATTAACATCACTTTAAACGTTTCCCAAAGTGGCACGAATGTATTTCCGTAAAAGAAAAGGATATTTAGCCGGAAAATATTCCGTTTTTTCTAAGAAATCAAACCTCCGCGATATTAAGATTTTCAAAAAGTTTAAATACCTTCCTAAACCCGATGCTTTAACAATAACAAAGGGTTTTATTATAAGATTATCAGGAGGAAACTAAAATGGAAAAAACAGGCCTTCAAAAATTAATCGTAGAAAAACACTTGGCGGATGATTTTCCTTTATTAAAAAAGTATCCAATCAGCTCACTTGGTTCAGGTATAGGCTCTGATGACTATATTTTTTTCTCAAATTATGGGCTTGTAGGGTTAGTCCCTCACGATTGTCCTGAAGAGCACAGATACCTGCCCCATTTTGAATTTAGCGTAACAACCCATTATACAATAAAGGTTCCGCACACTTTAATATGTGAAAAAAGTGTTATTGAATACCTTGACGATTCTGTAAAAGTTTGTTTAAAATCAAGGGATAATAGCTTAATAGAGGTTCTTTTACCTAAAGCAGAAGGTTTGTTCCAACTGAGGAGCTTAGAAAGCGAAGGGAAAATTTTGGCAATACCTAAAACTAAAGAAGAATATAAGGATAAGCTGCCTATTGACGAAAGCCAGATCAAACTAGGATTTACATTCAGAGCCTCTTCAACCACTTTCGGCCAGCTATGCGGGCTCATGGATATAAATCACCCCGCGGCAGAAGAGCTGATAAAAGAATACCTAGGAACCATAGACAAAAGATTTGCTGACTATGCAGAACTTAAAAAACACTTCAGAGAAAAGGATGATAAAGGAAACGTGCTATGGGAAGATCAAAACCTCCAATCAAACCAGTACAATTCTAAAAGAAAAAAACTACATAAGGCAATGTTCGGAGACCTTAAGAAAGTATTAAAGAAAGGAAGTCTTAAAATCGAAGACTATACCTAGTCTTTAATCTTTATCATGGTTTTTCCAGATTTTTCGTAAACATTAATCCGCAGTTTTCAAAAATAAAAAATAAGAAATTATAAACCTAATTCTTGTATTAATTTTACAACTTTTTCATACAGCCCATTTACTTTCGGAACTAGGTTTATGACTTCTTTTTCTAAAGTTGCACTATCTGTTATTAGGTCTCTGTCAGCGATTACTTGTAAATGGAATGCGTAAACCTTTTCTAAGCTTGGCAGCTTGTTTCCTGCTGTGCTGTAGCCTCCGATTATAAAACCTTCTAGGCTTTTGTCGTCTATCTCAGTGTCTTTCATGCTTGGCAGGGTTAGTGCGTCTTTTCCATCTTTTGTTTTAGAAAAGAACAGGTAGGTGTCTTCTTCAGCCATCATTTTCTGTATAATCCCTTTTACAGTCGGGTCTTTTAACTGCTCTGCTAATTGTTCACCTAAGGATCCTATCAGCCCTTCTGCTTCGCCGGTTGACTCTGTAGTTACGTCGTAAACTTTCAGCGCGTTATACCTTATAGTCCCTTTTTTGTTTACAAAGGCTTTGCCTTCAGAATAGGGCATTTTGATATCGGTTCCTGGAAGTTTCATTACTATTTCCCCTTTACCCAAATCTTTTATTTTCCTAAACTTTTCGTCTTTTATCATTTTTTCCCTCCTCCCATATGGTTTATTAGATTCCCTTTTTTTGAGGGTTTATAACAATTTCGATTGACTTTTATCCAATATTCACAGGAAAAAGAAAAAGCTGTAAAAGAGCCTGATTTTCCACTGGGAATCCTTCTTTTTTCTAGGCGAACTTAATAAAGAACAGGTTTTGTAATAACTTTTAAATAATCCAAATCGTTGTTCAGGAGTGATTGATATGGGAAAAATAGCCGTTCTCGGTGCCGGAAACATGGGCTCCTATATAGCGTCTAATCTGGCAGGCGAGCATGATGTTGCAATAATAGATTATTATCAGGCCAACCTTGACAGGATAACCAAGGCGGGCATAAAAAAGGTTAAGGCTGACCTGTCAGATTCTAAAACTGTTGGGAAGGAGGTTGCGGATTTCGACTTGGTCGTTTCTGCGCTGCCTGAGTCTTTCGGGTATTCTGCTTTGGAGGCTGTGATAAAGTCTGGAAAGAACGCTGTCGACATCTCCTTCTGGGAGCAGGATAAGGCAAGGCTTTTGAAAATAGGACTGCTTGCTAAGAAAAATAATGTTACTGCTTTCATCGACTGCGGCATCGCTCCAGGGCTAAGCAACGGCTTGGTGGCGTTTTTTGACAGCTTGCTGGAAGGAAAGACGAGGAATGCATCAATCTATGTCGGGGGGATACCCAAGGAAAGGGGAAGGGGGTTCTTCGCGCCATGGTCTATCGCTGGCTTGATAGAGGAATACCAAAGAAAGGCATTATGCATCATCAATGGGGACACTGAAAGGGTTCAGGCGCTCTCGATAATCGAGAAGATAAATTTTCCGCATGCAGGGGAGCTTGAGGCTGCGATAACTGACGGCCTAAGGACGCTGCCTGCTAATTTAAGGCGGATAAGCAACATGGCTGAGTTCACTTTGAGGTATCCGGGCCATTTCCACCAGATGAAGCTGCTAGGGAATCTTGGCTATTTCAGCAATGGCGCGGTAGGTGTCGGTAAGGACAGGATAACGGCGCATGGCCTTTCACAGATGCTCCTGAAAAAAATCACTGAAGGCAGGGCAGAGTATGAAGAAGCGCTGTCAAGGCTTGGCTTTCATGACAAAACATGCGAGTATGACTGTGTTAAGAAAAGGATTTCGCCAAGAAAAATTGCATCTGATGTACTGTCAAGGACTTGGAAGATGGCTGTTGATGACAGGGACATACTGGTTATGAGAGTGCAGGCAGATGACGGCAGGATAAGGTATTTTGCGGACGTTTATGCTGAGCATGATGGTGTAAGCTCTGCGATGGCCTTGACTACAGGCGGGATGGCTGCGCTGGCTGCTCGAGCGATGCTTGCAGGGAAATTCTTGGCAAAAGGGGTCTTTCCCCTTGAAAAAGTGGTTAAGGAAAAGCCTGAGCTCTTGCAGTATTTTATTGATGGGCTGCAGAAATTAGGGGTTTCGTATTCAAAGTATAAGCAGGAAGTTTAGATTCTGGTAATTTTATTTGAGGTTTATGTAACTCTCTTATTATAAGGTTATACATTTCCCGAAGTGCACGTAAGGTTTGATGTTAAGAAAACTATTTATTTATCCTGTCTTTTATCAGCTCAATTGTGCGGACACTGTATGCACAATTAGGTATAGCCTGTAGAACTTTACAATTCTATAAAATAAGCGCCTATCAACCTCTAAAATCTTTAGAGAGCTTAGTTAAGATCTTTTTGCCATAATCCGCTCTTTCTTTATGCTCCAATTCTTCTCTTACTATTCTTTCACCTATCTGCCAATAAGTCTGTACCTTGATATTATCTACTGCTTTGTAGGCTTTTGTAATCCTTTTTGCAGAATTGATTTTATATCATTTAACAAAATATTGTAGCCTTCAAGTTTTGTGGTATTTTTGATTTGTTTCATTCTTAAGGTTTAATTATCCATACAGTGTATGGACAATGTATCCAGCTTGCTTCTCTCCGCACTGCGGAGAAAATTGGGCCATCTTAATTGTGCCGACATTGTATGCACAATTTGGTGCTTAATTGTGACATCGGTGATGTCATAATCAGAATAACCCTTTAATAAACTCTCGCTCAAAATTTTTGAAGAAATTGTGGGTGCGCCGGAAAATCTTTCGTTTTTTCTAAGAAATCTTAATAAAGACAGGGGTGAAGACTTTAACCACCATGAAAAACGGACTAACTGAAAACAAAAATCACAAACAGATATCTTTATAAAATAAATTAATCTTGGGGATATTTATGGCATTAAAAGAAGAAACTAAAAAGAAAGTTAAACAACTTGTAAAAGAAGTAATACTCTCAAAAATTGAAAACTATAATGCAGAAACAGAATATAAGCCTTTTTTCCAAGCAATTTTTACAAAGGAACAAATATTAACCCATACTATTGTTCATTCTTTCTATACGACCTTTGGAATTTCAATTTATGAGCGGCTAGTTAAAATTCTTGCAGAAGGCGCAGGGTATGAAGCATATACACAATATGATTTATTGGGAGAAATTGATGCAAAAACTGAGGCGGTTATCTCAAAACTCGATATGGAATTAAGAGCAGGCAAAAGAAAACCAGATATGATCTCGGAATTTGATGAAATAAAGAACTCTATTCAAAAAGGAAAATCATTGCAAGATCCCGATAAAAGAGTTGATGTCTATATAAAGAAAAAAGAGGGTACAGAAGTTTATTTTGATATCACATCTCCAAAACCCAACATAAAAGAGTTTGTTGCACTCAAAAAGAAGCTTTTAAGATGGATTGGTTTAAGATTAAGCACAAATAAAAATGCGAAAGTCATAACTGCTTTAGGTTTACCCTACAATCCTTATTATCCACAACCTTACAATCGCTGGACAAAAGGCAATATGTATGACTCGAATCAACTGATGGTAGGGGAAGATTTTTGGAATTTTGTAGCGGGAGGGAATATTTATAATGACTTTATTGAAATTTTTAAAGAAGTCGGAGAAGAGTTGAGGGAAAAAATTAAGGAAATCGCCAAGAAATAGATTATTTCTAAATGAATCTGTTTTTAAAATAAAATTTTAAACATTACACCTTTTTCATATGAAATATTATCTCCGCATAAGGTTGCCTGTCTCTTTCAGTCCTGTTTAATACCGGTCGCTTGAACTGATTTACAATTTTTAAATTACTTTTTTCTGCAATGAAAGGATATAAGTTATATTTATCGTTAGCGACAATAAAGAAATCTCCATCATCTTTCACAAACCTGCTTATGTTCAACAAAACTTTGCTGATTCCTTCCACATACTCGTCTCTCGCTTGTTTTCCATTACCTCTGGATAAAGGGCCTATCTCCTTTTCATCTTTTCTGGGTATACTAAATAATTCATAAGCATAAGCATGCTGTTCGTGGTAATCAATTTGACCTACATAAGGGGGTGAAGTAAATACTCCCGCAATTTTCTGCCTTTCTAAGATTTTATACAACTCAGGATTCTCGGATTTAACTATCTCAAAAATATCTGCGCTTCTAGAATCTCCATGGATTATTGAAGAATAGGCCTTCTTTTTAAGATTAGAATATGTTTTCAGTCGTTTAACCGTATCGTAAGTATTTCTTCTTAGATGTTTTATTATAGTATTGATAGGTGTGCAGATTTTTCTATGTTTACTACAATAATATGGTCCTTCTTGTGGCTCTTTTAGCGTTGCTAAATCCGAATGGGTAGTAGCCCTGCACGAACGAGCAGTCCGGCTCAAGATAACTCTCATAGCATTTCTTATTTTTTCATCTTTCATACTCTCTGTTAATTTTAAATAAAAGAACAATTCTTGTTTAATCCTTTTTGAAAACCATTTTGTTATAAAACCCGGGATGCTATTTTCACCAAGGAGGGTTGCTTTGTCATTTGCCCCATTTCTGTTCAAGAACGCTTTATTCTCTTCTAAAAATTGTTTTAATTTTTCATCCGCATATTCTTCCTCATTTATTTTTCCTTCTTTAATCTTATATTTAAACTCAGGATTCGGGAAATACTTCTCATTAAACTCGGATAGCCTCTCTTTTAATTCAGTCTCAAATTTCTCATCGAAAGTTTTATTGCTGAACCCTATCATCTTCGATAAAGCATCTTTCAAAATATGGTCTAATTCAAGTGTATTATAATCGTCAGATTTAACTTTTGAGATTAAGCAGTTAAACTCAGAAACATCAATGCCTATTGAATGCATGCCTAACTCGGAGGCCTGGATTATTGTCGTACCGCTGCCTAAAAAAGGGTCTAAAATAATATCTCCCTCTTTAAAGAATGCTTCTTTTTTGAATTTATTAACACGATTGTCCAAGAAATATTCCACCAATTGAGGGATAAATTTTCCTTTATAAGGATGAAGCCTGTGAACATGTTTTGTTGTATCAGCTTCTCTTAACTGATCAAATGACAGCGCCCAATTCAAGTCTTTTCCAAGACTTTTCTTCCACGCTTCTTGTTTTTTAATAATATTCTGGTCATAATAATCCCTTAATTCGCCTTTGTCAACCTTAACTTTGTTCTGTTCGTCATAATATTTTCTTATTTTAGCATACTGAACTAAGTAACTTATATTCGTTGGAGTAACTTCCCTATCTAAATACTTACTTGCCCATTCTGCAGCTTCTTTAAAGCTAAAAAGCTCACTCTTTAACCTCATTTTTTAACCTCTTTTATCAGTGAGAATGGCTATCTCTTTATTAACTTTTCTCAGGAAAAAGGGAAGGATTTCCGGATTTTAAGACTATCTTCACATTATTTAGTTTCTTCTATAGAATCTAGTTGTGTCCAGTTTTCTTTGAAGTCTAATTCTTCACCAGTTTCTTTCTCATCAAGATAGTAAATTCTGTTTATTTCTAGGTCAAGTGAAGTCCCAAGTGTTTTTTCTATTTGTTCTTGAAACTTTCTCAGTTGGTCCTTTTTTATTTTTGTTATCAAACTCACCTTAAATACCAGTTCTGCTTCGATATCATCTTCCATAGGGTTTTTCTTCTCTTTTAAGTTCTCCATCTTATTTCAAAAGAGGTGCTCATATAAAAATATTCGCACGAAAAAAGGGAAGATTTTCCGGACTTGTTCAGTTGGTTAGGTGTATAGTGCCAAGACATTTGTCCTAAAATAGTGACAATACTTATGTCCGCTTTCGCAACCACCTTTCGGGGTGGTTTAAATGGTGAAAGTAAAAATGGATATAAGAATTAAGGCAGTTGTTTTGTCTGAAGAGGGTATT
>JAUYDG010000147.1 GCA_030691925.1 Nanobdellota archaeon | reverse complement strand
GTATTCATGGTTGAACCTTCCGTCTTTGCTCAGCTTCGCGCCTTTTTCTATTATCGCGTCATAAACCCCTTTCAGTCTGTAGCTTTCTGCCATCTCACCTACCCCCAGGGCTTGCGCTGCTATTTCATCAAGAAGCCTTATCATCTCAAACCTGTATGTCTGTTTTTCGAAGCAGTTTCTGCCTTCAGGCGATTCATAGTCGAGCCTGCCTTCTTTTTTCCACTTGAGTGTCATTTCTGCTGCGTATGCTGCTACGCTGACTGCTATGCTCCTCCATATCAGCCTGGAGTTTATTTGTGAAGCGTGGGTTGTTTCGTGTGCCATGACTGCGGTCTTGTATATTAAGCCGCTCAGCTCGTCAGCATTGCTCATTTCCTCGAATGCGTTTTGTATTTCTATCAGGCTTCTGAAGTTTGATGTTATCGTGCCCATTAGGAAATCGAATGTGAAGCAGACTCCGGTGTTTTCCGTGACTAATACTTCGTGTTCTTTTTTGGTGAACTGTTTTTTGGCTGTGTCCAGAAGATCTTCCAGCTCTCTGCGCTTCATGTTTTCGTAGATTATTTTACTTTTTCCGTCACGCCCTTTCTTTGTTGCTAACATCCATCCTGATATGGCATTTGAGGAATGGACTTCTCCTTTTTCGAAGTAGCTGAAGGCGAATTCGTGTATCTTTTTTCCTGACAGTCTTTCTATCAACAGCTTCATCGCTATCGCGTACTTGTCCATGCTGTCTTCATTTTCCGTGTCGATTTTTTTGGCTAATATCTTGTAGATTCCTTCTTGTTGTACAGTTTTGAATTTGGTTATCCCTCTGCACAGCATTTCTGTGGATAAGTATTGGGCTACTTTTTTGGCTAGCTCATAGCCTGTGCCGAGAGAGTTCAGCTTATCTTCCAGGTCTTCGAACGGTGCGTTTACTTTATCGGTTAGGGCTTCAAAGTCTTTGTCTCTTCTTACATATTCTGCTAATGCGGGCGCCAAGCCGTTTTTTTTAACTGTTTTGTTGACATCGTCTGCGTATCTGTGTATGTGTATTTCTCCGTCTGTAGTTGCACCTAAGAATTTTTTTCTTCCGGCTACCTGTGATTCGGTGATGACTTCTTGGGTTTCTTTTATGCCTTTGGTCAGTATCATGATCCAGTCTATTTTTTCGCCTGGTTCTCCAAGGAAGCTACTGGAGTTGCCGTCGAATGGTAGGTTGTACATTTCTGCGTGCATGTCTATCACTGGCCTTAGCACTTTGTCCATTTGTTCGTCTTTGATTTTTTTCATGAGCTCTTTGGTGTTTGTCAGCTTTTCCATTTCTGCTTTGATTAGGTGGCCTTTTCTTCCCATCTCCATGGCTACGAGTATGTCCCCTAGTTGTACACCTATCTGGGCGTATTCTTTTACTTCTTTCAGGTTTTGCTCAATAAACTTGTGTAGTTCTTTTGAGCTGTATTTTGGCTCGTATTTTGGTATCTTGCTTAGCGATGTTTCTATGCCCTGGATTATTTTGGATGTTGCGCTGGAGATTAGCTTTTCTAGCTGTACGCCTGTTATGCCGAAATTGTACGCTTCTTCTATAACCTTTTTTAGTTTGCGTTTCTCTTCTTCATCCTTGTTTGCTGTGAATATCTGTTCTATATTTTTGCATGAGAATACGTCTTTTTCTTCAAATTTTATGTTGTTCCTTTCATACCGCCCTCTTATTGATAGCATCAGTGTTGCAAGGTGTTCTAGGGAGGAGCATACATACTGGTCCATCTGGGCTTCCCCTTTTTTTTCTTTTTCGCATATGTCTGTGAAAATATTGATTAGCAGCTTGTTGAGCTTGTTGAATGCCTCATATGGGGCGTAGCCTAATTTCTCTACTTTTTCCTTTTCTGTTAGTTTTTCGAGGTTCATTTTTCCTGGTATTTACTTATTATTATGGCTTATTAAGTATATAAACCTTTTTATTTGTAATTACTTTATGGTGGTAAATATGCCTTATATACTTGTTCCACCCCATATAATATAGGTGGCAAAGAATCTAAAAGAGGATGATTTTCTTTTTTACTCATACGATATTCTGTGTAAAAATTGGCCTGGGATAACCAAGAAGCTTGGCCTGCACGAGGATGCCTTCCCAAAGCCCGAGGTAAAGCTGATTAAGAGGAATTACTCAGAGTGCGATGGTGAGATCATCAAGTTGTCCTATTATGACATGTTAGGCTCTTACGCTCATGAAAAGATAGTAAGGCAGGGTTTGGAGGTTAAGTGTGAGGATATTTTCAAGGATGACATAATACATGAGTCTGTCCATTACCTTCAGGACAAGTTTTATAATATAGGAGACAGCCATTATGGCTATACTGCAGAGGGCTTAGCCTGCATGGTAGGCATAGACCTTCTTCTGGAAAAAAAGGCGTATAACTTTGTTGCGACAGAAATAGCTTATCATTTTGCGGAAGCTAGAAAGGATTACAAGGATTATTTTAGCCTGCCTGAAAAATACAACAAGCATATAGAAGATTTTATCAAAGGGGATTATTATAAGCGTTCAAAAAAGAAGTCTCCTTATGCAAAAGGCTTCACTTTTATCTGCGAAACATACGGCAGATGCGATAATTATCTGGAATTGTTGATTAACCCTTTTTATGATGCTGAAGCAGGCTGAAGTGTTGCGCTGTCTTTTAGTGGGCTATTAAGGTAAGCATAGTTCTACAGTATTAAATGGTTGGCTTTGATTACCACCCTTTCGGCAGCTTGTTTTGTTTCTCTAAATTTTTTATTATATCTATACTCATGTCTTTTGCTGCTTTTCTTGATGCCATGTAGAACTCTTCTGGGCAGAACATGCTTTTGTACGGCTCTTCCTTGTATGCGAATATTATCCCTCTTGATGAGCTTATTATTGCCCCGTAGCCATCGCTGTTGAAGCAGTGTGTTATGTCTTTTGCTTTTCCGCCTTGTGCGCCGTATCCTGGGACCAGGAATATTGTGTTGGGCATCTGCTTTCTTAGTTTTTTTGCTTCTCTTGGGTATGTTGCCCCTACTACTGCTCCTATTGCTGAGTATCCTCTCTTTCCTATCATGTCTTTTCCTGCTTTGTCTATGTATTGCGCTACTGTTTCGTAGATTGTTTTCCCTTTTTTTGTCGTCTTGTTTTGTATTTCTCTTGAGGATTTGTTTGATGTTTTGGCCAGTATGAATATTCCCTTCTCATATTCTTTGCATGCTTCTATAAAAGGCTCTATGCTGTCGCTGCCCAAGTAAGGGTTTACTGTAATCATGTCTACGTCTAAAGAAGGTTTTAGTGTTCCGTCTATCAACGATACTTTTCCGAGATGGCCTTCTGCGTACGCCTTTGCTGTATTTCCTATATCGTTTCTTTTTGCATCTTCTATTACTATCAGCCCTTTATTTTTCGCGTATCTTATAGTTTCTTCCAGCGCTTCCATACCTCTGCTTCCGTACGCTTCGTAAAAGGCGGTTTGTATTTTTACTGCTGGGACTATGTCTTCTACAGCGTTTATTATGAGCTTGTTGAATTCTATTATAACATCCCTTACCGTTTCGAAAGAATTGCGGTCTTTGCTCTTTTTTAGATGTTCAGGTATTTGTTCTAGTGCCGGGTCTAGACCTACTATGCACGGGTTTACTTTTTTATCGATGCATTCTAGCAGTTTATCTGCTATGTTTTCTTTCATGTTCTTGCTTTTTTAAGTAAACATGGTACTGATAAAGTTTATAAATTTTAACTTCTTAATAGAGGGTATGAAAAAAAAGAGTCTGGTAATAGTCGTACCAATACTTTTATTATTCCTGCCAATAGATTCTGCAGGTTTTTTTGACTTTTTGACAGGAATGTTCGCGATTAACCAAGAAGAAAAACCACCAACAGAAGGTGAACCATCACCTTACGTGTATGAGCAAGTTAAATGCGTCTTCACAGGCTCAACCTCTTCGCAGATGTGCTCTGCGCCTGATATACAACAGTCTTGCCAAGGAACTGACTCTTGCACCATGACTATATACGGCACTTCAGGATCCCAAGTTAACATAAAAGCCTGTGTCGGTGGAGCTGCTTACGCAACCATTGATGGCGTTGACGAAACTGTAGGGTTCAAGTGTGAACAGCCTGCTGAGAAAGTTTCTGAACAGGTAGAATGCGTATTTTTAGAATCTAAGCAGATGCAAAGGTGTTATTCTGAGTTTGGACAAACTTGTGAAGGAGAAACTAGCTGCGTAATAGACATAATTGGTGAAAAAGGGAGAAGGACTGCTTTGAAAAGCACTTGCGGAGGATACGCTTACATAATAATCGACGGGAACAACGAGAATGCAGAATTCAAATGCATCCCAAGAGAAGAAGTAGCCCCCGAACAGATCATTGGAAAAGGATTTCAACGCGCATACTGGCAATGCTATGATGGTGCAGAATCTCAAGTTTCAGATGCTGGGTGTCTCCCTTCTGAAGTTTGGCATAAAAAAGCTGAAGTATATTGTGATGGACATTGCTACCAAGACGGCTCCAAATGTGGGGTTAATTCTTTTAGTATTTCAGAAGAATGCTATGAAGCTGTTCCTCAAGTACAACCAGTAGAATTGGAAAAAGTAAAAGAAGAGATGAACAAGAAACTGGAAAAAGACGCGTTAGCATACGTATATGCAAAGGACTGCCCGTACTGTGAAGGAATGGAAGATGAAGTAGACAAAGCTGCGAAAGAATTGAATATTCAAGTTTCAAAAATTGACAGGGACCAAAGTGCTTCGAGCATGGGTATAGTACCCTACTCTTTCGTATATGGGAATGCTGTCCCGTTATTATTATTCGCCAAAGGGGAGAAGGAAGGCGGGTTTAAGATATATGCCAGGCCGGGAAAGACAGACGCTCAGACGATAATACAATGGGTCAAAGACATTTATGCTGGCAATGTAAAACCTCAAGAGCCAGTAGACCTGGAAAAATTAAAAGAAGAAATGGAAGAATCTAAAGAAGAAACACTGTTCTGCAAAGACTCTTGTCCTTTAGACGGGAAATGTTATCCTTTTGGCTACAGGAAGAAGGGAATGTTCTGCTCTGACGAAGGAATGTTCAAAGAACAGCTGAAAGCCGAAGAGACTTGTGATAATAATTTTGAATGCTCTTCAAACGTATGCATCGATAGCAAGTGTGTAAGCGCTGGTGCGATAAGAAAGTTCTTCGAATGGTTTAAAGGCATATTTGGATAAAACTTACTTCTTATTCTTGTAATATTTGCAATACTTTGTAAGCGGGCAGATAGAGCATTTTGGATTTCTTGTTAAACAGACATCCTGTCCAAATCTGACTAAAAGCTCGTTTAAGTCCATCCAGTATTTTTTAGGAATCCTTTTTTCTAAATCCTGTTCGACTTCGTGAGGTGTTTTCTTATTAGACCAGCCTAATCTTCTTGAAATAATAAAAACATGGACATCTACAGGAAGTTGTGGTATCTTATAACCAAATAATAGGACACATGAAGCAGTCTTAGGACCTACGCCTGCTAATTTCAAAAGCTTATCTTTAGACTTCGGAACTTTCCCTTCATAACCCTCTAATAATTGTTTAGTGGCTTTTAGTATCGTTTTTGTTTTGTTCTTGTAGAAGCCTGACGGTCTTATCGCTTTTTGTATGGCTGATGGCTTTAACATCAGTATTTTTTGCGGCGTGTCTGCCAGCTTGAACAATGCTTTTGCCGCTTTCAGCGTGTTGGCATCTTTTGTTCTCTGGCTTAGTATGGTCGATATCAGGACTTTGTATGGTGTAGTGTGCGTGTCTGAGAAGAATTTTCTTCCAGGATACCTCTTTTTTAACAGCTTGAATATTTCGTTAACGTTTTTCATTTGCTACATAACAATACTTTTAATTTTGCATTCAAATAAACTTTCTCAAACTTTTCATGTTCTCTTATAAATTCTCTAATAATTTCAATTTGCTCATTGTTAACTTTTTTATTATAGAAAGCATCTAACTCAAATAATATTAACCTTAATGCCTCGTCAGAATTAGGATAAACCCATTCAGTTTCAATTATCTTTTCTTTTTCAATTCTAAAGAAATAAGGCAAGACTTCAAGGGATCCTTTTTGATTTCCAAATATTTCTGGAAAAATTTTCTTTGTTATCTTTTTAAGATCGTGTTCTAAAGATTTTATAATCAGCAATTTGCCATCTTCTTTTAAAACATTTCTTCTTACATGCTCAAATACCTCAGCATAATTAAGAGTAGAAGGCCACGCAATTAAAGCATAATCAAACTTCTCTTTTGAATAATATTCTTCTATTTTACCATGAATAACTTCGATATTTGAGTTTTTAATTTGATCAAGTAGGATTTTGTTGGTGTCAATTGCCGTAATTTTAAGGTGCTTAGAAAGAGGAATTGCTAATCTTCCAATACCCGCGCCAATATCTAC
>JAUYDG010000102.1 GCA_030691925.1 Nanobdellota archaeon | reverse complement strand
CTTTGTAGCTTAGCCTGTCTATGTAGCCTTGCATCTTGTACTTTCCCTTGTCATCCAGCTTTATGGTGATCCTTTTCTCAGTGGCTATGGTCATTTCCTGGTTGAAGGGCTTGAACCTGTTGTAATAGTCTGTTACGTACTTTATGCCTAGTTTGCGGTAGTTCTCAGAGTTGTACTCTTTCTTGACTATCACTATATTGTTGTTCCAGTGCTTGTTCCACTGCTTGTCAAAGAATGCCAAGAGGTCTTGCAATGAGTTTTCTTTCAAGAACTTGAGGTCTTTGTACAGCTTTTCCAAGGTCTCGTGAACCCTTTGCCCCAGGAAGGCTTCTACGCCCTCTTCCTCAGGAGTCTCTAGCTTGTCAATGTAGTGGAACCTGAACTTTAAAGGGCATTGTTCGAAAGTGCTGAGACGTGAGTGGGAGTATATCATTATCAAGTTCTAAAGAATTAAAGTTTTTAAGGTTTTGGTTGAACGAACCGTTTTTCATAATCGAGGCCTAGCTTCTAAAATTCTAGCAATACAGCCTCTCTACCCCTAAATCCTAACCTCGATTTCCTTTCCAACACCGAGGCCTGTTTTCGTTTTCATCATCGAGACCTGTCCGTTGCATCACCGGGGTCTAATAAGCTGAGTATATCCGGAAAATCTCTACAATTTTCGTGCGAGAGTTTATTAAGAAGTTCTTACAGGGATTATCCATGATGAAAAATCTGGCAAAAGGGAAGTACGATAAGTTGATAGGCAAGATTTCAAAGCTTGTGATCGAGGCCAGGACAGCGGTTGTTAAGACTATCAACACTAGGATAGTCCATACTTACTGGACAATCGGGAAGTATATTGTTGAGTACGAGCAGAAAGGTGAGGTAAGGGCGGATTATGGCTCTGAACTGATGAGAAAGATTTCAGAAGAGCTTTCAGCAAGGCTGGGAAAAGGGTTTTCAAGGTCTAATCTTCAGAATATGAGGCTGTTTTATTTAACGTATAAGAAAAGCCAGACACTGTCTGGCAAATTGGGCTGGAGCCATTATTGCTTATTGTTAAGTATTTCTGATAATCGGGCAAGGCAGTTTTATGAAAAGGAGGCTATAAATTCGAACTGGTCAGTGAGGGAGCTAGAGCGTCAGATAGGTTCTTTACTGTATGAACGGCTGTGTTTAAGCAGGGATAAGAAAGGGGTTTTTGAGCTGTCAAAAAAAGGGCAGATTATCGAAAAGCCTAAGGATATGATAAAAGACCCTTACGTGCTGGAATTTTTAGACATACCTGAGTCTGAAAAGCTTACTGAAAAAAAGATAGAGTCAAGGATAATAGGGCATCTGAAGGCTTTTGTCCTTGAGCTTGGGAAAGGGTTCTTGTTTGTTAGCAAGCAGTACAGGATATCGATGAATAATGAGCACCATTATGTTGACTTAGTCTTTTATAATGTCTATCTCAAATGTTATGTGCTTATAGACCTTAAGATTAGAAAGTTTAAGCATGAGGATGCCGGACAGATGAACTTCTACCTTAACTATTTCAAGAATGAGGTGAACGTAGAAGGCGACAATCCGCCTGTAGGCATCATCCTATGTACCGGAAAGGAGGATGTTTATGTAGATTATGTCCTTGGCGGGCTTAGCAATAAGATTTTTACATCCAAATACAAGCTTAAGCTTCCGACCATGAAGGAGTTAGCTGACGAAGTCAAAAAGGATATTCAGCATGCAAAAAGAAAGCTGGTTCGATAGTTAGATAACTCTTACGTGCCACTTTGGGAACGATTGAACATTACAAATAAGGGGTTACGTGAGCCTCAACCTATCTGAATAATTCCGGAAAATCTTCCGTTTTTTCTAAGAAATCGTTATAAAGGCTGGGCCTCTCAAAGTAGTATTAAGGAACGAAAAGTTTATATATCAATTATGGATAATATTATCCATATATGGATAATAACTTAAGGATCATAAACCACTTGGGAAAACATATTAAGGAACGCTTCACAATGCACCAGCTAAGCAAACTGCTCCATATACCATATGCCAGCTTTTACAGGGCCATACAGCAGATGAAAGACCTGCTAATCACAGAAGCAGTCGGGAAGTCTAAGGCTATAAGCCTAAACATCAGCAATCCGGTTGTCAAATCATACCTAACCATATCATCAGATGAGGAGAAGAAGGAATTCTTAGCAAAACAGCCCATCATCAAGAAGATTGCTAATGAGCTAAACGTTAAGGACATAGTGATGCTTTTTGGCAGTTACGCAAAAGGAAAAGAGACCGAGAAGAGCGACATAGACATCATGGTCATCAGCCAGGACGGAAAGAAATCAATATCCTTCTCAAAATATGAGCTTTTGTTCAGGAAAAAAATCAACCCCGTATTCGTCAAAAAGGAAGAGTTTAGAAAAATGCTGAACGAAAGGGAAGAGAATGTCGGAAAACAGGCCTTAAAAGACCACGTAATACTGAACAATCCTGAAGGCTTTTGGGGGTGCGTCTTAGATGCAGTCTGATAAGAAAACTTATGCATGCCTGTTCAGGGATTCTATGAAAGAAAGAAGGATAAGAGCGTCGCAACAGATTTTCAAGATAAAGCTCTTTCTTGAAAAATCAGAAAACAGCCTGCAAATCGCAGAATATATCAAGGACATAGAGCCGTCAAAAGATCTGCCAAAGAAGCTCCATTGGGATTACTGGGCTATCATAATATCTCTTACTATTCGATGCTCTATGCTGCTAAAGCCGCTATCCTTTCAAAAGGCTATGAGGTTTCGGACCATGATGCCGCACAGATTGCTTTAGGGCATCTCTTAGTTCCGGATGAGATGGAGAAAGAAGACTTAGAGCTTCTGAATCAGGCTTACAAGATATTCGAGGATGAGTACGTGCATTATTTTGAAGATGCTAAAACAGAAAGCCATATTGCAAGATATGCGGCGATTAAAACTTACACCAGAAGAAGGGTGGAAGAGATTTTTGATAACGCAACAAAGTTCGTGGCAAAGATAAGCATAATATTGGAAGGCTAATTATTAATTGAGAATGATTTTCTAAGTTTTGAGGATTTTCCCGTTAAACATTGTTCCCTTTACGAAAACACGTGTGAGCACTTAGGGAATGAATAACTTACGAAGAGAAGTAACGTGAACCTAAAAAAGAAAGTTTTACTTAACTTTTCCAAATTCCGAGACACTGTCGCGGAAATTATCATGGGGCCATTATTGTTTGGTTATGAGGCTGGACAATCCATTAGCAAGAAAGTTTTACATCAAAGAGGTTGAGAATGAAAACTGGGGTGTCAGAGAACTTGACAGGCAAATAAAACCATAACACTTATATATAAGTCTATACATATATATGCCTATACCTGATAAACTTATATAGGTGATAGGCATGCAAGAAACAGTACTACATTTCCCAAGGTTAGATACAGTCCTGATGGTGGAAAAAGTGTTAAAAGAAGCGGATTTAGCAATCTCAAAAAATGAATTGCTAAGAAGACTCCCTAAACAGATAATGAGACAGACACTAAACGTTATACTCGACTATCTGGAAGAAAAAGGATTGATCATGACTGGTGAAAAAGGGATTCTTTGGGTGCACAACGAAAGCCCAAAAATGAAAAAACTACTAAAGGAAAGCATTAACGCAAACTGACCGATATGGGAACTAAGAAACAGATCAAGGTCAAATATTCCCCATTATTCAAAGAACAGATAGAAGAACTACAGAAGATAATCAAAGAGAAAGATAGCAAATTTCACAGACAGCTCTTAACAGCCATCGAGAGAGAAAAAGGCGATTTATCTACCAATCCCCACCATGGCATACAAATCAAGAAAAATCAAATCCCAAAAAAGTACATTACCGAGTATGGCGTTATAAATCTCTGGAAGATTAATCTGCCTGATTTTTGGAGGAGGGTCTATACAATAACAGGAAACGAAATAGAAATCATCTCGATCTTATTGGACTTTATGGGCCATAAAAAATACAATAAAATATTTGGCTATAAGAAAAGATGAAAACCTTACGTGCCCCTGTGGGAACGAAACAATGTTTTGGAAATGGGTTGCGTAGGCCTCAAAAATAGCCGTTTTTCGTTATCGGAGCCTGGCAGGCTGAGCATTTCCGGAAATTATTCCGTTTTTCTTGGGAAACGCATATAAAGAAATCTGTACCTGTTTATTGTTAAAAGAATATTTATATGCTTAGCTAAACAACTAATCAAGATAGAAATATTTAAATATTGCTATTAACTATAAGTTAATAACTATTAACATAATGGAAACAACAAAACCCGGTACAAAAATCCTGAAAATCTTGC
>JAUYDG010000101.1 GCA_030691925.1 Nanobdellota archaeon | reverse complement strand
GCGCACCAGATAAATTTATATAGATTGCAAGCCAAATTTTTACGAATGGTATCAGACAAAAAAGAGGACCTTCACCGCGAGTTCGTGAAGCACATGCTAAAGAAGGCAGAGACGAAAGACGCGCTACCAGAAACCATGACGATGCTCTCGCCTGGCAAAGACCCGGAAATAAGCCCGCAAGACTTCACAATACGCGAAGAAGACCTTAAGAAGGCTGAAGAGAACGTAAAAAGAATAAAGAACAGCGTGAAGTGAAATTTTTACTTTTACCCGCTTCGAATTCTGACTAGTTTTCAATACTGGTCAAAACCCTTATAAAGCCGTGTTTTACAAGGAGAATATCATGGCGTGCAAGAACTGCAGAGAGAATCCTGTAATAGCTTTGCCTAATTCGAATATCAAGCTCTGCAAGGGCTGCTTCCTCAAATACTTCGAAAAAAAGGCCTACAAGACGATAACAAAATACCAGATGATAAAAAAAGACGACAAAATACTAGCCTTAGGGGTCTCAGGCGGCAAAGACTCATTCTCCTTGCTGTACTTCCTCAATAAGCTAACAGAAAAGAAAAAAATCCTGAAGCTGAAAGCCATAGCAGTAGACGAGGGCGTAAAAGGCTACAGGAACCTTGACCATGTAAAACAGTACTGCAGGGAAAACAACATAGAGCTGCACATATACTCCTTCAAAAAAGAATTCGGAATGACACTGGACGAGATGGTAAAGAAAAAAAAGCTCAAGCCGTGCAGCGTATGCGGCGTCCTGAGGAGGTTCCTGCTCAACTCAAAAGCAAGAGAGCTAAAAGCAGACAAGATAGCGACAGGCCACAACCTCGACGATGAAGCGCAAAGCGTATTGATGAACCAGTTCAGGGGCAACATAGAAAGAAGCGCAAGGCTCGGCCCTGTAACAGGGATACTCTCAGACAAAAGGTTCGTAAGAAGGATAAAGCCGTTCTACTTCCTGACAGAAAAAGAAGCGACAGCCTACTGCTTCCTGAGGAAACTCCCGGTGGACTACGGCGAATGCCCCTACGCAACAACATCGTACAGGGCAGAGGTAAGGGACATGCTCAACAGCTTCACGATGAAGCACAGCCAGACAAAGCACGCGATAATCAACTCCTTCCTGGAAATACTCCCGATGCTGAAAGAGAAGTATGCCAGCATAAAAATAAAAGGATGCAAAACCTGCGGAGAGCCATGCTCAGGAGACATCTGCAAGGTCTGCGAGTTTCTTGAAAAACTGAAAAAGAAATAACTTATCTTTTGTACCCTTTGGAAATTTCCTTGCTGCATCCTTCACAGCTTATATTAGACTGCTCTTCTTCAACCTCTTCCGTAACAGACTCAGCGCTTTGTTTCTGGTAAGCCCCATCACCGGCTGTGTGAGCAAAAAAGAATATCGCAAACAATACCACAAGCAGCAATGCTAATTTGTAATGCTGCTTCTTCTCAGAAAAATGCTTCTTAATCTTTTTGACAGTTTTTTTCATCGCACTTTTTTGATGTTTACAGCAACCCTCTTAAGATTAGGCTCCTCGACCACAGGGCCGTAAGCCAAAGGCATGAGCTTGTTAACTAAGCACTCCTCAAAATGGAAAGGCGCAACCAGCAAGCCTTGAGGGACATCATCATTAACCTTGACCTTGATGACTACATCCCCTACTTTAGAAGTTATCTTAATCTTATCATTGTCCTTAAGCTTGTACTGCTTCGCATCTTCTACGCTCACGTAGCACAAAGGCTCAGGGGATAGCTTTTCTAAAGTCTCCGAGCGGCGGCTCATGTCACCAGTGCAGAACTGGAAAGCCCAACGCCAAGTAGTCAAAACAAGAGGATACTCATCAGAGGTAGGGTCCTCAAATCCTGTAAACTTCACAGGATTAAACTTTCTGAAAATGACAGGCCTGTAAGCGAATTCAGAACCATGATTCTTCAGATTATCAATGTCAATCTTGCCATAAGCAGGAAGCTCCCTCTTAACCTCCTTAAGGATGTCCTCAAAGCTGTTATAGCCGTAATCCTTGCCCAAATACTTAGCCAAGTCATTAAGAACCACCCAGTCTGGCTTAGAGCTGTGCAAAGGCTCTACAGCCTTGGTAACCATCCTTATCCTCGACTCAGCGCTTGTAAAAGTGCCGTTCTGCTCAGCCCAGCTGCAAGCTGGGAGCACAACATTAGCAAACTCCATAGTCTTGCTAGGGTAAGTAGCCTGTAACACCAAGAACATCTTCTTCATAGCCTTATGAGCCCTGTTAAGATCTGGCAAAGACTGCGCAGGATTGCTCTGCATAACATACAAAGCCTTAACAGGCTCCAAAAAGACAGAAGCAGAAATCGTCTCACCTCCCTTCTTAGGCAGGCAGCCCATATCGCCAACACCCTGGATATTCGCCTTTCCCCTCATAGGGATGTTCTTGCCGTTCTTGGCAATCACGAGGTTCAAGGCAGCGAAGACATTATGAGCGCCGTAAGCATGCTGGGTAAGGCCCATGCCATGCATCAGTACAAAACGCTTGCTCTCACCGACGAGCCTCGCAACCATCTCTATGTCCTCAACGGTGAAGAAGCAGTTCTTGACAGTAGAACAGATCTTAGCAACCTTATCAGCATGGTAATCCTCTATCACCCGATTAATCTCGTCAGGCACCTCAACCTTTCCATCCCTGACCAGGATGTGAAGAACAGCGTTCAAAAAAGCCAGTTCCAAGCCAGGCTTTATCTCGACGTAAACATCAGCAAACTTGCTAGTCTCATCCCGCCAGTCGCGAATGCAGATAAGCTTAGCGTTGTTATCACGCTTAGCCTTAAGGATCTTGTTAAAAGCGACAGGATAAGTGACCTTAGGATTAGTCCCTATGACCAGGATGCAGTCAGACTTGGCAATGTCCTCTATCTTAGCGTCCATCGCTGTGATGCCAAAAGCCCTGTACAAAGCATAGCAGGTAGAAGCATGACAAAGCCTGGCGCAGCTATCAACATTGTCAGTGCCGAAAATATCTCTGGCAATCTTCTGGAACAGGTAGCAAGCCTCGTTAGGCGCAGGGCTGGCAGCATAAAAAGCAACTTCCCTAGGCTTCAATCCCTTAAGATTTTTGTAAATCTCCCTGTAAGCCTCATCCCAGGAAGCCTTGACAAGCCTCCCCTTCTTCCTTATCATAGGATGTTTAAGCCTGTCCTTGGCATAGATTATCTGGTAAGACTTAAGGCCTTTTATACAAGGCATGCCCTCGCTGACAGGATCATCCTTCCAAGGCTGAACACCAGTAACCTTGCTATTATCAACTACTAGATCAAAAGAACAGCCAACACCGCAATAAGGACAAACCGTCCTCGTAAGCTGAGACATAAGAAAGGTATCACCCCTTTTTCTTTTTTTATCCTAGGACCATAATGCTTATTTGATGCCTAAAAGCTTTTTTAACTTTTCCTTATCAAAACCTACGACTATCTTACCGTCAATTTCTGTCACCGGAACGCCCATCTGCCCGGACTTATCGACCATCTCGTTAGCAGCTTCCTGGTTCGCAGAAACATCGATATCTTCGAACTCTATCTTGTTCTGCCTTAAAAAGTCTTTCTCCATGTTGCAGTAGGAGCAAGTTTTTGTGCTGAAAACCCTTACCTTGTGTTTCTGTGCCATCCAGTACCACGCTCCAAATCTTTAAAGATAAATCAGTTTTTAAAGGTTACTACTTCTTTTTAACTTTGAAGATTTTTTCCATTTCTTCGCCGTTAAAGTTCC
>JAUYDG010000016.1 GCA_030691925.1 Nanobdellota archaeon | reverse complement strand
TTCCTTGCCGTAATTTGCTTGTTTGTTGAGCAGCATGTCCATAAATTCGCTGTTCTTAAATACATAAAGATGGATTGGAGGTATGTTCATCTCGCAGGCAATAGACAGCTCAGCATACACTCCTTTTGTGTCTACAGCATCGTCTACCAGAATGACAACATCAATGTCTGATTTTTTGGTTTGCGTGTTTTTTGCGTAGCTTCCTGTAATGATAAAAACATGGTTCTGGGCAGGTATTTTTTGCATAAGCTTTTCCATATCATCATAGGGGACATGCTTCTTATTTAGGCCTTTATGCTCCAGCACAAATCCTGCGAATGATCTTGCCTTCGCCGAACCAGTGTTTAGGAAATACACTGGAAGCCGCCCTATGCGCTCCTGCCTTACTATCCCTTCTCTGACAAGGTTCTTTAATACCATAGCCAGGTAGCTTTTCGACTTTTTCTTCGAAGCCTTCCTTAGCTCTGTAAAAGTATATTTCTTCCATGGCTCAGCCGCAAAAAAGTACAGTATCCCGCTTTCTTTATTTAACATGTTTTTTTTAAATCCCTATTTTTAGGTATATATATCCCTAGTTTTAGGGATTTATAAAACTTTTGTCATTACAAACAAAACCTTACTGATTTATAACGCTTCGCACGAAAAAACGGAAGATTTTCCGGATTATTTCTTCCGGTTAAGCATTCACTTCCTTCATGACAGCACGTACGAGCCACTTCGGGAACAATTAAACATCACGTTAAGAAATAACGTAACCTCAAGAACTTAAGTTAAAAAATAAAAAAAGAAAAAAGTTTTTATTGCTTTTTCTCACCCTTCGGCACTGGTATTATTTTGTCTTTCTCGTCGCCTAAGACGGTTATCAAGTCCGTCCCTTCCGGTATGATGTATTTCGTGTTGTCTTTCATGACTTTCTTTAGGACTTCGTACCTTCTGTAGTCTTTTATCAGCTTTGGTCCAGAAATCTTCCATGCATCCAAAAAGCTTATAACTGAAAATTTTATCCTAACTAGTGACACGGGGCTGTGGTCCAACTTGGCTAAGATTCAGCGTTCGGGACGCTGCGATCGGGGTTCAAATCCTCGCAGCCCCATAAAAATCGGGGAGGAGTATAAAATGGCAAGTCTATACGAAATCTTAAATGAATTGCTTAGCGACAAAGATGCAAAGAAATGCAGTGAAGAAACTTGGCAATCGATATCAAGCAAAATAGAGAATGAAGCAAAGAAAAATATCGGAAATGAGGAATACAAAAAATTTGAAGATTGCTTAACAAAAAATAAAGATAAAGGCACATTAAAATCGCTTGCTGAGTTTGCGCGCCTTACTGCGACGCTGGGGTATATAACAGAATTAACCACAGAATATATCGCCAAAAAATATGGCGACGAGAACAGAGAGCTTGACGAACAGGAAATCAAAAAATTAAGTGAAGAACTGACACCGCAAATTATCTTAAAGCTCGATTCTGAAAAACCATATGAAGAAAAAGAAGTTATGCTTGGGTCTGCTATCATTATTGGCCTGCACGAGTATTTGAAATCGTCCGACTACAATCCAGACTTGGCACTAGAGAAGGAGTTAACACTTTCACAAAACACTACAGACCAGCCTCCACCGACGGCAAACTGATAAGATTAGAAGTTCAAATCCTCGCAGCCCCATCCTATTCTTCGGATTGATGATGTTCTTTGCCAAGAAATTAAACAAAACATACAATAAGATTAATAAATAGGCAGAGCACAATAAAATGTGGATTCAATATTTTAAAAGGGAGAGATTCAGTAATGGTAAAAACAAAGGCACTTGTTTTGATGTTGCTTATGTCGATTATTCTGTTCTTAGCAGGTTGTCAGCAGAAAGGGGAAAGTGATTTGGGTGTTGGTGAAAAACCGGTTGAACCAGCGCCTTCAGCAGCGTCCCTGGATATCACGTACAAACAGCTGGGATGCAAGACTGCAGAAGAGTGCAATAGCTTCTGCGAAGCAAACCATGATATTTGCGGCAAATTCTGCAGCGAATACCCTGATGTCTGCCTGGAGATAAAGCCGGAGAGGCCAGCAATTCCTGCAGAAGCGCTTACGCAATGCAGCAATCCAACAATAATAGCGAAAATGAAGGCTGTGATAGATGACGCCCTTGTTAACCCGCCTGAAAAAATCCGTGACTTGAACTGGATGACAAAGATACTCCCTTCAGGCAACCCTTACCCGGGATATTACTATGATGTATCGACTGCGTTCGGGCCGGCAATCGACGAATTAATGGCTTCCGGCGTAAAATGGTCTGGAGAGGGCGAGCCTCTAATAATAGAAGGGAAATATCATTACTCGTTTGGTTTCTGGGATGAGGTGCCTAAGGGAAAAGGGGCGGCTTTAGGGCAGGAGACTCCTGAGACCATGGACTTTTCCAAATACCAGCTTGCAATCTTCTACACCACCAAAAAAGGCTCCCAGGATGAGATGATCAACTCAATTAGTTCAATCTCGATGAGCGAATCTGAAGCCAGGGAATACTTTTACACCATATTCAAGAAATCATTCATCAATCTTGACCAGAAAGAGCTTGTCAGCAGGGGCAACAAGTTCTATGAGGCGCAATGGAAAGATTCAGAAAAAACAAATGATTACTGGGATGTCCAGATAGGCGAAGGCTACATTGCCATCGGGCAGGGAAAGGTGTATAGCGAGGAATCTGAACTTGCAGGAAATGTCGGTACCATATGGCTATACCATAGCTGCAAGCCGTGCATGGGGTGCGATGAATGGACAAAAGGGACAGGGCTGAACCGCGACTGCGTGAATGATGCGGACTGCAGAAGCGGGCTTGCGTGCAGCGGAGGCTACTGTATCAAGCGTGAACAAGGTAGCGGCCAGGGAACGCAGCCTGCGCAAGGAACAGGTGGGCCAGGTGCGCCCTGCAGCACAGCGGACGATTGCGGCTCTGGATTGTTGTGCAAAAATTCTGTCTGCTCAATACCGAGGGGCTGACTGCGCTATCAAGAATATGGCACAAATAACAAACGAAAGGCTGATCAAAGAAGCTGAATCAGTGGTCAAACCGACAAAAATTGGGGACTATCTCGTTGGCGATGTCGGTTGCGCGTTAGTTACAGACAAGGGTAATATTTTTCGTGGAGTTTGTATCGACACCTGTTCCGGTATGGGCTTTTGCGCAGAGCATAGCGCAATCGCAGCCATGGTCACTGCTGGGGAATTTAAGATTAGGAAGCTCGTTGGTGTCTGGAAAGATGACAAGGGCATTACGCATGTTCTGCCTCCTTGCGGTAGGTGCCGTGAATTCATACGCCAGATCCATAAGGAAAATCTTGAAACAGACATAATCTTAGGCAAAGACAAGGTCGTTAAGTTAAAAGAGTTGCTTCCTTACCATGACTGGTTCAAGTAACCGCAGAAATTTTTGCGTTCGCGGTGGGAAGGTTCACACGAGGTATTCTAATGTTTTGTCAGGCGCCTTATAATTTGAAGCGTCTACCCTTTGCTCTACTGTCTGTTTTTCGTGATAGGATGCCTTATGTTTCTCGTCTGGTGTCAATGAGTATACCAGCCCCATCAGGCCTATCGATGCTGCTATCATGCCTGCCAGGATTCCTTTCTTCACTTTTGAGCTTTGTTTTTTGAGGAAACTGGGGTATGATGTCCTGTTGCATTCTTTTATGCCGCTCAAGTCCCTGAAAACATCTACAGCGTATCCCACCGGACCCCCATTTGCCGCCCCTAGCAGTGTTGCTGTTGCGGTTCCGATTGCTATCTTGGTTAGGTCTATGTCTTCTCCGGCAATGGCTTGTGAAACAGCGTATATTGGCGGTGAGGTGACAAGGGTTAGTATGCCTGCATAGGCCGCATCGTGGGCATGTTGGATCTTCTCCTTTGTTTTGTCGGTTATCCCGAAAATTTTTCTTGATAAGTCCCTTCCTTTTGTAAAAAGGTAGCCAAAACCAGCGTAGAACATTCCAGCAGCCAGTAATCTGGCGTTAATGGATGTTGCATCGGACAGTCCAGCGACACCGACTTCAAAAGCACTGAATACCGGGCTGGCTTCAGCAAGGCATGCTGTACTGTCAATTATGTGATACTTCAGTTTTTCTGCAGCTCTTTTTATGCCTTTCATAGCCTTATGCCCGCTTTTTAAGATGCCTTACATCCATCCTCTTAATAGCACGCAGTCTTCGGATAGGTATTTCTTCTCTGCAGGCACTCCGTCTTTTAGCGTGTATTCCATGAACGGTTTTATTTTCCCGTCTTTTATCTGGTGGTAGAGTATCTTTTCAGGCTGCAGTGCTATGTTTTCAGTTCCTTCCTTCTCCATGTGTATTTCTGCGAAGGTTTTCAGTTCTTCGAAGCCTTCTGTTCCTTTGTGGTATCCTAGCTTGCCTGGCATCACTAGGTGGGAGTTTTGGCCTATTTTCTGTACTCCTATCAGCTGATGTATATGGCCTGCCAGTAAGAGGTAAGGTTTTTCGTTGGCGAAATAGACTCCTATGCCTTCGTCTGCCATCGGTGGCGTGTGCACGACTGCTATGTCAGGCTCTTTTTCTATGAGGAACCATCCTGCTTCTGAGCCTTGGTAGACTACTTCTTTTGTTGTTCTGTTGCCTATCTTGCAGAATGGGAAGTCTTCTAGAAGCTCTCCTGGTATGTGCGCTGGTCTTGCGTTGGAGCTTCCGTATCCTGCTATTTTTATGCCTTTGATCGTTCTGCCTTGCTTGTGTATGTATTTTTCGAGGAGTATGCCTTCGAGGCATTTGCCGTCGTGGTTTCCAGGTATTACCAGGCAGTTGGTGTCTTCTAATATGCTGTCTATGTCCCTGTACTGTGATTCCATGCTTTCTTTTCCTGTTTGTGTGTGCTTGCCATATGCTTCTCTTGCGTTTAAATACCGGGTTATGGCGCTCCTTATCTCTATTGGCGGTTGAGGGTCATTTGATATTTCATATAACTTCTTTGTTGACAAGAAATTCCCTTTTGGTTTGTTCGGTTGTTCTATTATTGATTCATCTTCTAGTTCTTCTTCTGCGATTGCGGGGAGTAGTGCCAATGGGAATATTTTGTTAATTTCTTCTTCGCCCTTGATTTTGGCTTCTTTTATTACTACTGTTATGAGTTTTTCTTTTTCATTTTTGTATTGTAGCATGTCTTTCGCGTAGGCTTCCAGCTGGCTTTCTGTGAACACTCCGTCTATTAGGTCTCCTGCTATGAACGCCATGTCCGGCTTCTCTTTTTTTATATGCTCAGAATATGTCTTTATTGCTTCCATATCTCCGTGCGGATCTGCGCTGTGGAATATTCTTATTTTTTCCATTTTATTATACCCCCTATCGTTAACTACTTTAGAGTAACAACATATATTTAAAGGTTTCGGAAAAGTCTTTTTTTTAGAAACAGGCATGATCAGCGCTTCACAACTGTCTTATTGCCTTGCATTATTATTCCTTTTATGATGTGCCGGCCTAAACCTCTTATCTTTCCTTTAACAATCAATTTTCCTCCTTCCATCCATTCACCTGTACTCTTGTTTGTACTGCCATATACTGTTAGCTTTCCTCTCCTCATCCTGTATCCTGTGTAGTAATTCGAGTCTCCTAGCACTATCATCTCTCCGCTTTTCATGCCGCATCCTGTGTAGTCGTTTGCGCATCCCTCAATTGTTATTTTACCTTCATACATCCGGAATCCGGTGTAATTCTTCGCATCACCCTTCACTATGATCTCC
>JAUYDG010000075.1 GCA_030691925.1 Nanobdellota archaeon | reverse complement strand
TCCTATGTCTGTCCTGTAGTACATTTGGGGTATCATTATGTTTTTTATCCTGTTGTAGACTTGCGCCTGTGTCTGCTTCATAGTCTGCCCTGTCCCGCATACTATCAGCACCACTCCTGATGTTCCTGTCACTATCCATTCTCCGTTTATTAGCTTGACATCTTCTATGTGGATTCCTTCTGTGGATTTCTTGAAGAATATGACTGAGTCTTTCGATTTCACCTTGAATGTTTCTTTGTCTTTGAATGGGAATGGCGGCACTACGATCCTTACGCCTATCTGGAAGCCGCTTTTCACCCTTAATTTTGCTTTTTCCCCCTTGGCTAGTTCGTAGAAGAAGTCTCCTATGGGCATCAGCATTCCTTCCTGCTGTATGCTTATCGTCGGGTAGCCGAAACGTGACGTGAATTCTAATGGGTAGATGCCATAGTTGTTGACTATGCAGTTAATGTCTATATAGCCTACATAACCCTCTTCTGCAAGTTTGGGCTCCATCTTTTTCAAAGTTTGGTTGAAAATCTTGTTAGGTCCTGACCCGAACATGGAGGTTCCCATTTCTCCTGTCGATGGCCCTAGTTCTCCTGGGAACAGTTTTTTGTGTTCAAAGTTTACGTTTATCGGGTAGAGGAATTCTTTTCCGTTGAAGAACGCTCCTACAGCTACTTCTACTCCTACTACTCGTTTTTGCAGTTGGAATACTGGTATTTTTTTGGCCCATGCTTTTTTGTAGCTGTCCATTAATTGTATTACATCCTTGCCATCTTCTTCTTCTCCTACGAATAAGAGCCCTTTGATGTTTTGTGCCTGTCCGCTTGGCTTTATGACATACCTTCCCGGGTTTTCTTTTACGAAGTTTATAGCGTCATCAAATGAGGTGAAGTCCTTGTATGGGAGTATGTTGACCCCGTATTTTTTCAGTTCTTCTTGGCCGAATGCCCTGTCATCTTCTAGCTTGTCTGTGTATGGTGTTCCACCTATTACGAATTTCCCTTGCTCTCTTAAGTTTTTGGCTTTGGCTCCTTGCCCAAGAACATCATCGAAGACTATGATGTCCGCCCAGCCGACTTCTTTCTGCCAGTCATTAACCATCGGGACGAATCCTTCTGCCACGTCTTTTTCTTCCTCTTCCTCGATAAAGTATTTTACATTATGCCCTTCTTTGACTATCTGCCAGGCGATGTCCCCTATCAGTCCTGATATTGATACGAACAAGAAGTTCTTCGGATTTGCTGTTTTCTGGTTTTCCATAAGTCTTTTCCCTCTTTTGTTGTATGCGCTGGCCGGGACTTTCTCACTGGCGTTCGAAGCATCAGCTTGAGCGCCAATATTTGAACCCGGGTCTCCGCCTTGGCAAGGCGGAATTATAACCACTAAACTACCAGCGCGTTGCTTGAATTGTTTTTATGATACTTGGTGTTTTTAAACATTATGGTGAAATAAGTTTTTAAAAAGTTCACGGCATCCTTTTTATCACGAATTTTGATTCCGCTTCTCCTAAGCCTAGTGTCGCTTCTATCTTGAAGTAGTAGAACATACCTTCTATTACCGGGTTGTTTTCCGATGCCTCGTTTTTTATCTTTACCCCTAGGTGCCTGATCTGGTCGTCCAGCTCGTCTTTTTTCATGTATATTATGTTTGTTTGTATTTCCAGCCCTGGCCCTAGCGCTATTTTTACTGGCTTGTTGAGGCCGTCGCACATTATGGTCTTGATGTTATTGTCGTGTATCAAAGGATCGATCCTTCCCAGGCCCAGCATATCCCTGAAGAGGTAGTATTTTATTTCTTCTTTGTATTCTTCTGTATAGTCTATTTTTAGTTTTTTGAACGCGTCTTTTATGTTTTTTATGAGGAATTTTTCGTCTTTGATTATTTTTTTGTCTTTTAGGAAATCTTTTTGCATCAGCTTTTTTGTTTCTTCTACAATCCTGTAGTCTATTTCCGGCTCTGTCAGCTCGTATTCTGCTTTTCCGTTCTTGTATACCATGTTTGTTTGAGTTATCACTTCACCTTTCATGTTTTTGAATAATGCCAGGGGGTAGTTTTTTCTTATGTTTTCTATCATCTCTTCTGCTTGCGGTTGTTCTTCTGGTATCTTGAATTCTTCCGGCCTTGGTAACGGAACCTCCAGTGGCATCTGTGAGAGTATACTTGGTATCTCTGCAGGTTTTTCTACAGGTTTTGGGGGCATCTTCTGCTCTATCTCTCTTATTTTTGCTTTTTTTTCTGCCTCTTCTTTTTTTCTTTCTGCCAGTTCTTGTGCCGCTCTTAGCATGCTGTAGAAGAATCTTTTTGCGGCTTCTATTTCTTCGTCCTTGGGTTTTACGTTTAGTACGTCTAGGATTTCTTGTAACTGTTTTACTTTTTTCTCTTCCACGTCGTCCCTTATGAACCTTATATCATTCATTTTAAGGGTGTTTTTAGAAGTTGCTTCTGGGCAACGGCTTTGGCTGGAATTGTGGCGGCCCCATTACGGATTTTTCTCTGACGTATTTCTCCAGCAGCACAAGCCCTTTTGCTATCGTCTTGTTCTGTTCCAGAAGGTTTTGGAGCTTGTCCATCAGCGGCTTGTCCGTACCTTCCTTGATGTGTTTTGCTGCTTCTTCGAATATCTTGACCATGTCGTCCATTTTTTTAGTTAGTTCTTTTATAGAAGTTATCAACTCTGCGGTTTTTTCCTGCAACGCTATGTTGTTCTTGACTAACTGTTCGATTATGACGTCTTTAGATGCCCCAGGCATTATAGCCTTCCTCCTTTTGCTTGTTATTAAAAGCGTTTTACTAATATAAAAAGGTTTCGAGGGAAAACCAGTTTTTTACGAATTATGCAAATATGATGTGCGCGGAGGGGTTGGTAGGCAAATAAGTTTATAAACAGATGCCTTATAGGCGATTAGCATGAATAAAGATGTTATTATCTTGCCCCACCATCTTGATGTGGTTATCAGCATGTACTATTTTTCAGACGAATGGGACAAGCAGTTGGGGTCAATAAAAGAATATCATGGCCTAAGGATGGTTGACCATACTAAAAAGGCGGTAAACGATTTTTTTGATTCTGCAGAAGCCAAAGTTGTGATTGAGCGCCCTGACTCTGTCTGCAGCCCTGATCTAAGCAAGGTCTGCGAGAAATGCATGGTGTCTTACTGCATAGATGGTTACCCTACGAGGATGGATTTGTACAAGGATGAAGTAAACTACAAAAAATATCAGTTGGAAAGGATAGGAAAAGATGAGGGTTACAGAAAATTTGTGCACATAAGATTAACACTCAGCGAAGTGACCGCACTCTTTTATTATGGCTTAGAGCCGAAAAATTATTCTACAAATTTCTTGGTAAGCAAGATTAAGGAGACTGCGAAAAAGCTTGGAAAATGTTCTTCGTCAGTCTGCAGACCTTCACAGGTCGGGTACAGCCGTGATAAAAACGTAGCCGAGAACTTTCCGTATGTCCATAAGCTTATGGAAAGCGGCCTGTTTGAGGATTTTGTAGGGAGAATGATCAACGAGTGCATTACAAAAGAAAAGATAACGAGCATGGAACTGAACGGCCTAAAGAAAAAATACTGCAACCTGTTTGCTGCTGTAGGTTCTGATAAGTTTTATTACGAAGTCTTGAACATGATCAAAAGATAACTGTTTCTTAAAAAAGTTGTTTAAAAAAAGAAGAAAAAGAATTAGAAAAAAGGGTTAGTTTATTCACTTACCCCATACTTCCAGTAATGCTTTTTCTGTATCGTATTTGCATTTCTTCAAGGTTTTGTGCAGGCTTATTGTTAATTTATATCCTGTCATTATTTCAGTTCTGGCTTCATCGCCTCCAGTTAGTAATTGTGGGAGAAGCGTCTTTATTCCTATGCTTACTAATAAATAGCCTGTTAGCTCTTTCAAGTCTTTGTTGTCTTTGTTAACTGTAATATACTGTTCTAGATTTTTGTATTCCTTGTTCCCTAATTTTTTCTTTACTTTTCTTGTCATATCATCAGATATTTCTTGTATCTGTTCTGGGCTGAATCTTTTTGTTACATCCTCCTCAACGATTTCGTTAAGTATATCGTATAGCGTTGGCATTTTCAAAAACCTCCTTCTTATTTTTAGGGATGATTAAGATGTATATAAAGATTTATATCTCCGATGTTAATTAAAAAAAATAAAAAAAAGAAAGAGGTTTTAGTACATTCCACCCATTCCGCCTCCGCATCCTCCTGGAGGCATCGATGGCATTCCGCCTTTTTCGCTTCCTGATCCGCCTGCTATTATGTCATCGATTCTCAGGATGAGCTCTGCCACTTCTGATGCTGATTTTACTGCTTGTGTCTTTATCTTTAATGGCTCTATGACCCCTTGTTTCCATGCGTCTACTACTTTTCCTGAGAACACGTCTATGCCTGCCCATTCCAGTCCCTTCTCGTGCCTTGATTTCATGTCTGTCAGCACGTCTATAGGGTCTAGTCCTGAGTTTTCTGCCAGGCTTCTTGGTATTACTTCTACTGCGTCAGCGAAGGCCTGTACTGCTAGCTGTTCCCTGCCTGATAAGCTGTTTGCGAATTTTCTCAGTTCTTTTGCTAGTGCTATTTCTACGGCTCCTGCTCCTCCTACTGCTTTGCCTACTTTTATCGCTGCGATTATGTCGCCTATCGCGTCTTTGACTGCTCTTTCTGCTTCGTCAACTACGTGTTGTGTTCCGCCTCTTACTAGGAACGTGACTGATTTAGCATTTTTGCAGTCTTTCACATAGGTCATCTCTTCGTCGCCTACTTTCTGCTCTTCTACTGTGCCTGCTGCTCCTAGGTCGGTCTTGCTTAGTTCTTTTAGGCTTGAGACTACTTTTCCGCCTGTTGCTCTTGCTAGTTTGTCCATGTCTGATTTTTTGACTCTTCTTACTGCGTATATTCCTGCTTTTGATAGGAAGTGCTGCGCTAAATCGTCTATTCCTTTCTGGGTTATTACTACGTTGGCTCCTGATTTTATCACCCTGTCTACCATGTCCCTTATCACTTTTTCTTCA
>JAUYDG010000046.1 GCA_030691925.1 Nanobdellota archaeon | reverse complement strand
GGTAAGGAAAGCAGGAGCTACTACATAGTTGATGAGATACAGAAGAAGTTCGTAAAAGGTTTCCAGTTTGAAGATGATGCACTTACGAATAGTACAGGCCATGGAAGAATGGAATGTAATAATGAGAATATACTCATTGTCAAAAAAGGCATACCTGACGCTGATTTTTTGGCATTTGTTTTTTCTCTTCCTTACGAAGAGCAGAACATAAAAGCGAACAAGGTCCTTTTAAAACTCTTGGATGAGGTTGATTCTTGCGGAATCATGCTAGAAGAGTATTCTAAAGATAAGCTCTTCAAGGATTACTTTGCGGTTTTGGATGAGAAATGCCGAAAAGAAGTTGTCAGAAGCATAAAAGCCTTGCCTAAACGTAACAAGTTTTTGGACTCTTGGCTTTTCAAGGAAGGATTCGACATCGATGTTGATTACTTAAAACTGTACAAAGAGGATACTGAGGGGTTTATCAGGTATTTCGAGTATCACTCAACAGAGGTTAGGAAGCTTATAATCTCTGACCTTTTGGGTTATGAGCATGTAAACCCTGAGGTCATAGAGTTCCTGGAAAAAAAACATTCTCATCTTTTGCGTGACACAGCTTTTAATGATAAATAGGATGAAAAAGCATGATGCTGGGCGCTAGTCGTTTTGACGGTAAATGTATAGCCTCTTTTTAAATCTGTATTCGAAAGTTTTATAAAGGAAGTTGCGGGTTTATATTAAAAAATGTTTGAAGGATTTTTTAATGTAACATTCGGTCCGATTATGAATCTTCCGGACCCTCTGAACCTTTTTATAGTGTCTTTAATACTTACAGGCATAATAACATTGGCATACAAGTACCTCACAAATCAGACGAAGATGAGGGAATTGAAAGAGGAAATGAAGAATATGCAGAAGAGCATGAAGGAGATGAAGGACAAGCCTGACAAGATGATGGCTATGCAGAAAGAGACTATGAAGAAGAACATGGAATACATGAAGCATTCTATGAAGCCGACTCTGTTCACTTTCCTGCCTATTATCATAATATTCGGCTGGTTGAGAGGCTATTATGACGCCCTGGGCAACCCGCAGGTGTTTTTGGGTTTGACATGGATATGGGTGTACATAATATTCTCCCTGGTCATAAGCATAGCTTTGAGGAAGGTATTAAAGATATATTGAGGGGTTAAAAATGAAAGCGCGAAAGTCAAGATCGTTAAGAAGGGTTATGGTAAGGGTTCCTGGAGGGGAATCGAGGCAGGCATACAGGAAGAGGATGCATAGCAGGGCTGTATGCGGCATTTGCGGCGATGTTCTTAAGGGCGTGCCTAGGGTTTTGCCTGTTAAGATGAAAAATATGGCCAAGACAAAAAAAAGGCCTCAAAGGCCTTATGGCGGAGTCCTTTGCAGCAAGTGCATGAGAAGGATTATGGTAAGCAAGGCAAGGAGCGGATTGAAATGATGGATGTAGGGCGCTTATGCATAAAAATCGCGGGAAGAAATGCAGGGAGTTATTGCGTCATCGTTGATAAGGTGGATGATAACTTTGTTCTTATAGACGGGAATGTCAAGAGGAAGAAGTGCAACATCAGGCATCTGGAGCCTTTGGACAAGGTCCTGGATATCAGGAAAGGGGCTTCTACATCTGCTGTGCACGAAGCGATGAAGAAAGAGAATATAGACATAGTGACTGTAAAATCCAAGGTTAAGAAGGCTGAGAAGCCTGTCAGGCAGAGAAAGAAGAAAGTTGCAGAGCCGGCTAAAGAGAAGCCTAAGAAGAAATAAGGGTTAAAATGGCAACAAAAGATGATGTGAGCGAGAAATACTTGGAGCTGCAGATGTTGGAGCAGCAGCTTAAGCAGGTCAATCAGCAGATAGTCAACATAAACGCCCAGGTTTTGGAGCTGCAGAGGATAGAGGGCAATCTTGATGACATTGCAAAGACTAAGGGCGACACTGAGATTCTCGTATCCCTCGGCGGAGGAGTGCTAGGCAAGGCCGAGCTTAAGGATAATCAGACTGTCCTGATGAATGTCGGGGCTAACGTGGTTGTTGAGAAGGATATCCCTTCTTCGATAGAGATGATCAAGCATCAGATAGTTCAGATGAAAGACGTAGCAATGCAGATGGAGCAGGAGTTCCAGATATTGGCTATGAACAGCCAGGTGTTGCAGAGGGACTTGCAGGAAATGGTCTCTGAAATAAAAGAGAAAAACAACAATAATTAAATAGCTGTTCAGATACTTTTCTTTTTATGGTCTCATATTTAAAGTTTTATTCTAGAAAGGACGTCCAGAAGGAGATATTGCGTTCTGCCAAGGATAGGGAAGTCGCTTTCAAGTTCGGTGATAAGGGTTTTGGCAAAAGGCCTGATATCCTGCAGTTTGAGGGTGATGTTTTTGAGATGGCCAAGCAGGGCGTTACGTCTTTCCACATTTCTGAAGAGCGCTGGAGCAACCCTTTAGGTCTCAATACAGGCATGACTAAGAAACAGCTGGATGATTTGAGGGCCGGCTGGGATTTGATAATAGACATCGACTGCAAGTCTTTGGATTATTCCAGGATAGTTGCTTCTTTAATCATTGAGGCTTTGAAGTTCCATGACCTTGAGGATTTCAGCCTGAAGTACAGCGGCAATAAAGGTTTCCATATCGGCCTGCCTTTCGAGTCTTTCCCTGAGAAAGTCCACAATCTGAGCATTAACCTGCTGTTTCCTGACGGGCCGAGGGTTATAGCCTCTTACCTTAAGGAGCTTATCGGCAATCCACTGTCGGCCCATCTTCTGAGCAAATACTCTATTGATGAGATTGCCGTAGCTGCAGGCAAGGACAAGAGTGATCTTTTGGTTAATGGCGTGTTCAACCCTTTTGCTGTGGCAGAGATAGACACTGTTCTTATTTCCAGCAGGCACATGTTCAGGGCTCCTTTCAGCATAAATGAGAAGTCCGGCTTGGTGAGCGTGCCGATAAGACCTGAGGATATAATGAGGTTTAATCCTGCAGAGGATGCTAGCCCGGAAAACGTTAGCACGAAGGTTAAGTTTTTCGATGATAAGGCGCCTGATGCTTCTAAGCTGATAATCCAGTCTTTTGACTGGTTTTATAAGCAGAGTGCTAAAAAAAACGAGCTTGAAAGCTTGTCGGGGAAGATTGATAAGAAAGAGTTTGATGTTCCTTCAATTGCGATAAAGGCGGATTACTTCCCCCCTTGCATACTTAAGATAATGAGTGGCATTAAGGAGGATGGCCGCAAGAGGTCGTTGTTCATCCTGCTCAACTTTTTGAAGAGCTGCGGCTGGGGCGTTGATGAGATAAAGGAGTTTGTTTGCGGCAAGTGGAATAAGAACAATTATGAGCCTTTGAAAGAGGGGTATGTCCTTTCCCAGCTGAGCTGGCATAAGAGGCAGCCGAATAGCATTCTCCCCCCTAATTGCGATAACAAGTCTTACTACAATGACTTAAGGCTTTGCTCTAAGGACGGCTTATGCGGCAGGGTGAAGAACCCGGTTAATTATGCCATTAGGAAGTCTAAGCTTTTTAGCAAGAAGGATAAGAAGCCTTCCAAACGTTAAAGATTTCTCAGTTTAGAACGTATTTTGCTCTCTTCACGTAGCAAGCTGCCAAGCCTTGTTCTTCTGTTCCTTACTTCGTCTGCTTTTATTTCCCACTCGTACCTTTCTACAGGCTCTTTTTGTGCTCGCGGCACTTTCAACGGTGGAGGTATGCGGGCATTTTGGAGTTTGCTCATAATATCCTGTTCCTCTTCTTGTAGTGTTCTCCATCGTTCTATGTTCATTTTCACTTTAGTGGTTTCTATCAGCGGTTCAGGTTTTAGATTCTCTCTTTCTTTCTGTAAGAACGTCCCTAATCCTTTGAGCTGGGTTAAGAATTTCTTTTCTTCGTGGTTTAGTTTGTGCGCTTCAACCTCTTCTATTTTCGAGGCGGCTTTGGAAATGTCTTTTAATTTTTCCTTTAGGTGGGCTTTTCCTGCTTTTATGCCGTGGACTCCTTGTTTCTCAACTTTTTGGGCATAGTTTATCAAAGAGTCTAGTTTTTTTGTAATATCCTTTTTGTCAAGTATGACATAAACATCCCTCTCACTTTTTAGTTTGCTTAACTCTTGGGCTAATACTCCAATCTCTTGCTGCTCTTTTTCTTTTTCCATTACTTTTACTTGGTCTTCGATTTCTCTAATCTGAAATAATATGTGTGCTTGTTCTTCTATGGGTAGTTGGTAATATGAGCCGTATGCTTGTTTGTATGTGTTTTTTGCTTGTTCTAATTTTCCTTGTGTTATTTGTTTTTGTGCTTCTTGTATTAGTTCGTTTGCTTTGTTTATTTTTTGTCCGGCTATTTTTTCT
>JAUYDG010000019.1 GCA_030691925.1 Nanobdellota archaeon | reverse complement strand
TGAGGAAAGAGATTATTACTATGGAATGGGATATCGAGCACCATGGCCTGAAGCTGAAGCAAGACCTTTACGAACAGAAGAAGGTAGAGTTAGAGGCTATCAAGAATTTTTTAAAGGGTTAAGCCCCCGCTTATTCTTATCAAAAATATTTACCACTTTAAAGTGGTGTTAAAACAAAAGGTTTATAAAGTTTAGACACAGTAAAAAAGTGGTTTGAGGATTAGCAAGATGGCTATTGAGCTATTGGAAGGGATAAAGGACGAATCTGATCTAGAGTTAATCATCGATATGGAGTTCAGTTTTTTCAAAAATCCTTCTGGCCATAAAAGCGTGGCAGATGCTAGGAAGCTTATAAGGCATCTTTTGGGTTATCCTGACAACAGCCTGGTTGTAGCTTATGACATTAATGACCCAGTTGGCTTTTCTATTTACGGCCCGCCTTTTTTGGAGGATGAACTTTTTAGGGGCGCAGCGTTGCAGAGCAACATCAGGTATGATGACAACTGCAATAGTGTAAGTGTGATAGCAGTCTTGCCGGAGTACAGGAAGAAAGGTGTTGGGACGGATTTATTGCAAAAAGTGATAGAAGGTTCTAAAGAAAATGGTACCAGTCAGTTGTATGCTACTTGCTGGAAAGGGAAGCTGGGTGAGTCTTACTATCTTTTCAAAAAGCTTGGTTTTAAAGAACTTGGTACTATAGGAGGAGTTTATTGTGACGGTACTTCTGGGATTGTAGTTGTGAAAGAAATTTAAAACTATTTGCGTGCGTCTTTTATTATTCCTTCTGCTGCCAGTATCCCTGAGCATGCGGCTCCTGCTATGCCCCTGCTTAGCGCTGCGCCGTCTCCTGCGAAGTAGACGTTTTTCTTTTTTGTTGCAGCCAAGTACCTGTTGGTATGCGGCCTTAAGCCGTGGAATTTTATTTCTGGCGCGTAAAGTAATGTTTCGTCATTTGCTACCCCTGGTATTATCTTGTCGAGCTTTTCCAATCCTTCGAGGATGTCAATCTCTATTCTGTAAGGTATGGCTAGGCCTATGTCGCCGTAGATCACATCTTCCAGTGTCGGCTTTACTAAGAATTCGCCCTTTTTTTCCACGTGGCTCCTGTGGCCTTTTCTGATGTCCCCTAATCTTTGTAGCAGCGGTTGTTTGACTCCTGTGACGTATGCAAGGTTGGCTACTCCGTGTCCGTAGCTGTTGGTGTTGCTTTGTGGTGTAGTCAAGGGCATCGTTACTAGGAAGGCGAAGTTCGTGTTTGGCCCTTCGTGGTTGCTTTCTGAGTGGCCGTTGACTAGGTTAAAGCCTTTGTGGGTTTCTCTTGTTACTTTTCCTCCAGGGCAGGTGCAGAATGTTCTTAATAGGTCGCTGTACGTGTTGGATTTGAGGTAGAACTTCATGTCCCTTACGACATTCGTAATGTCGTCAGTTATTTCCCTTGGTACTTCTACCCTTACGCCGACATCTATCGGGTGGTAGGAGTAGGATAGTCCTAAGTCTTGTACGACCCCTTCCAGCCAGCTTGCTCCGACTCTGCCGGGAGCTAAGATTGCTTTGTCATAGTCGAAGCTGCCTTTGTTTGTTAGGATTTTATCGTTTATTTTTAAAACGTCTGTTCTGTCCATGAATTTGACGCCTTTTTCTGACAGGCCTTTTTTGAAGTTGTGTATCAGGTCTCTTAGCTTGTCTGTGCCGATGTGCGTTTGTGGCGCGTACAGGAAGTCTGCCCCTACGATTCTTGCTTTCTTTTTCAGCTCTTCTACTTTTTCCTTCCCTTCTTCTGTAAGGTTTTCTACTTTTACGCCGTATTCTTCAAAGATTTTTTTTACCTGCCTTACCAGGTTGTTGTTCTTTGCCTCTCCTACTATCGGTGTCAGGTTGTTGCCTATCTTGTTTGAGAGGATTATTTTTCCGTCTGAGAAAAGTCCTGCTCCGCCTATCCCGCAGAGTATGTTGCAAGGCCTGCATGTTTCCCTGCATTTTTTTGGGCTTGGGCATTTTCTGCTGTCGATGTCCCTTCCTTCGTCGATTACTGTGACGTCTGCTTTGCCTGCTAGCTTGTAGGCTGCGAAAAGCCCTGCCGGTCCTGCACCAACAATCACTACTTTCATGCTGATGGTTAGGGTTTTTATTTTATTTAATAATCTTTCTATTTTGAATCACGAATATATTTTTAAACTTGTAAAAAAGTTGTTTCGTTTGATATGCCTGCAATATGTGTCATAGGCGCCCAGTGGGGCGATGAGGGGAAGGGCAAGCTTGTTGATATTCTCGGAGAGACTGCTGATGTCATTGTCAGGTATCAAGGTGGCAACAATGCCGGCCATACTATAGTTGTTGACGGCAAGAAGTATACTTTTCATGCTTTGCCTTCAGGCGTATTACGGGGAGTGAGGAGCCTGATAGCTTCTGAAGTGGTCTTGGACCCTAGGCAGTTGTTTGATGAGGTGGAGAAGTTCAAAACGGATATTAATCTTGGTATCGATCCGAGAACTTCTATCATAATGCCTTGGCATAACGACTTGGATAACATTGGTGAGGAATCCAGGAAAAAGAGCACAGGCTCTGCTATCGGCACTACTTCTAGAGGAATAGGACCTTGCTATGAGGATGATAAGAACCGCTCAGGCATAAGGTTTTACGAACTAGTTGGCGACCCTAAAAATCTTGAGGGCAGGATAAGGGAAGTCCATGATACGAAAAAGAGAATACTCGAGCAGGTTTATAACGTAAAGCCAAGCTATGATATCGATGAAACTGTAAGGAGTTACTTGTTTCTCGGGGGTTATTTAAGGGATTATCTTGCTGATGTCTCTCAGGAAGTGGGCAATGCCTTGAAGGAAAACAAGAAAGTAATTTTTGAAGGCGCCCAGGGGACTTTGCTGGACATAAAGTTTGGGAACTATCCCAAGGTTACCAGCTCTCATCCGATGTCAGGCGCAGTATTTGACAGCGTGGGCATACCGCCTATGAAGATGAGGACTGTAGGCATAATCAAGGCTTACGTTACTAAAGTAGGATCCGGCCCGGTTGTCACTTGCTTGGATAACGGCTTGTGGCCTGTTGACGAGTCCAAATCTAATTTTGAAGGGAATTATATTAGGAACAAGGGCGGTGAGAAAGGTACGACTACGGGCAGGCCTAGAAGGGTAGGATGGATGGACGCAGTTGCTTTGAAATACACCCATAGGCTTAACAGTTTTTCAGATCTTGCCTTGATGAAGCTGGACTGCTTGTCAGGCTTGGATAAGATTAAGATGGCAGTGGCTTATGAGCATGATGGCAAGGTAACGGATGATTACAGGTCATGGGACTTGAAGTTCCTCAGCGAATGCAAGCCTGTTTACGAGGAGTTCGACGGCTTCGGTGATATAAGCTCAGCAAGGAGATATAGGCAGCTTCCTAAGAATGCTAGAAAATATGTCAGCCGGATAGAGGAGCTTGTGAAGGTTCCTATAACTGTTGTTTCTGTAGGCCCTGGAAGGGAAGAAACCATCTACCGAAATTTTAAAAAGCTTTGATTATGTTTTCCAGGCTTTCTTTTATGAACTTAGAGTTCAGTATTCTCTTGTAACCCCTGATACCTTTGTATTTGGAGTAGAACTTGTAGCCGAAATATAATGCTACGCCCCAGTTCAGCACAGGTATGAAAGGCGCTACCACAAAAGTGATGGGGCAGAGTGTTCCGTAAAGTATCATGGGTCTTATATTCTTTTTTGTATAGCTGATTGACAGCTCTTCGCATCTCTTTTTCGCTTCGTCTTCAGAAATGGTGTGCGGGTAAAGTATTTCCAAGTCTTGGTTATGGTAAGCTGTTTTTAGCGCCAGTTCTTCCTGGTTTTCCATCGTGTTGACGTACTTCCCCAGGGAATTTTTGATTCTCCCTTCGTTCATCTTTTTTACACGCTCTTCTAAGGCTGTTTTCCAGGTCTTTATGTTTTCAACTACGTGGATCTTGTATTCGTTGCCTATAGGTTTGAGGTAGATTTTCATTATTCTTGATGTTAGGTTATAGTGTCTTGTTTAATAAAACTTTCCTAAAAGAATGGCTTTGCACATAAACTCAATTTTGTACATAAGCAAAAGCCTTTTGCACATTAAAAACTAATTATTTATTTTTATTTTTTTAGTTTAGTCAATATCATACATCTTCAACAAATAATTTAAAGCATCATCTTCTTTCAAGGTTAGTCTTGTTTCAATTTTTCTATGTTTTTCTGAACTATCTGTTTTTATGCTCAACAACTTTCTTAAAAATTTTGGGATAAACATCTCTTTGATTAAATCTTTCCCCCTATTTTCGTGAAATAGATTTTCATCTTCGTATATTTGTTGAAACTCATCCCTAAATATATTTTCAATAAGACCATAAACCCCATGATTTTCTGTGTTGTTTTGTGGGTTGTTGCGAATCTCATGATAAATAATAAACCCTAGATTTAATTCTTCATCATGAAAATAATTATGTATTATTATATAAGCCATAGGCGGTCTTGGTATCATCATCGATAATGGAACAGTTGAACCTATCTGAAACATTTTTTTAGTTGCATATTCTTCTAGTTTAGGAACAAATTCTTCCATTATTTTTTTCCGTTCCTCTTCTAATAAAGGAAGCCCCTTAGAATTTTCTTCAGCAATTTTTATTTTTTTATTAAGTTTTTCTATCTTATCTTCAATGTTCTCGTTAATCATTTTTTCCTCCCCTATAATAAGTGTCTATAAGCAGACCTAATGGGAAAAATGCTAAAAATCCAGCTAAAGATCCATAAGCAATGTACTTATGTGCAAGAACATCTGTTTCATTTCTTATTTTCTCTTCTAATGGGTAGTATTCTTTTATTTTTTTATGTTTCATAAGGTTAAGATGCTTTTCTATTTGGTTAGGGTTTAAAGCCTCTAAAGAAATATCTTTAGTTTCTTCTCTAAGCTTTTTATATAATATAACCTCGCTGTCTTTTTCAAGTTCCCTTAATCTCATTACTATTGAAGGGGGATTAAAGTCTTCTGGTTTAATATAATCTAAAGTGGTTAGACCATACCCATGGAAGTATCCATACATCATTCCTAATGGACCACCTAGACAAATACCGCCTATAGCTCCTAGTAAAAGACATTCTTTCAATTTTTCTTTTATTGTATTCGTATTTTTTATTATCATTTTTTAACTCCAATATTTTTGCTATTTCATAGTAATAAATGAAGCACTATTTAAATTTGTGTCGTATGATTTCATCCGAAAGTTTTAAATAACTGCGGGTATTAAATAAAATTTATGGATAAATCAATAATCAGAAATCTTGGATTAACAGACTATGAAGTGGAAATATTTTTGGTTCTTATAAAAAGTGGCCCTCTTTCTGCTTATGAGATTTCTAAAAAAACAGGTCTTTATAGGCAAGCATGTTACGATGCATTAAACCGCTTGCAGGAAAAAGGTTTTGTTAGTTTTGCCCTTAGGAATGGGAAAAAAATATTTCAGGCAATCAATCCTCAACAGATTTCTGAATTTTTAGATGAGCAAAAAAAACAATATGAATCAATCCTTCCTGAATTGTTAAAAATGCAAAGTTCAGGGGGGGAAGATATTTCTGTAGAAGTTTTTAAAGGTAAAAGGATTATCAAAATTGCATTAAGAGATATAATAAATACATTAAGGGAAGGGGGAGAAGTCTTATGTTCCGCTGTTGATGAAAACTTTGCTTTAGAAACTGACAAAACAACGATTGAACAATACGAAAGAGATATTTTATTATATAAAATAAAAGAAAGAGTTATTTTGAAAAAAGGTGATAAAGGATTCTTAAAAAAAGGAAATACAAAATATGCATATATTGATGAAAAATATTTCAACCCAAATCCTCTATTAATCTACGATAACAAAGTTCAAATTATTATGTGGGGGAATCCAAACTACTTGATTCAAATAAAAAGTAAAAACATCTCAGATAGTTTTCATAAACAGTTCGAATTAATGTGGAAAATTGCTAAAAAATAAAGCCAAAATTATATTATAAAAGCTAAATGCTTATACCCCCGCCTCGGTGTACTCATTTAGAAGGCTTTAAACTCTGCATAGACCTTAATTTTGAAAAATGTGCAGAAATACCAATTGCACATAAATAGGGCTTAATTAAGTGCAAAGCCTAAAAGAATAATAGATAATCCGGGCAGTGATTACAAAAGTTTAAATACACCATAATCTTAAAAGTGTTGAAACATTAAAAAAACCTTGGGGGTGTAAAACACTATGTCTATAACATTATGGATTGTTATAATAGCGGTTGCAGTCGTAGCGATATTCGTATGGGCATTGTACAACGGCCTGATAAGGCTGAAGAACAACGTGGAGAACGCATGGGCGCAGATAGACGTCCAGCTGAAAAGAAGAGCAGACCTCATACCTAACCTTATAGAGACAGTAAAAGGGTATGTGAAGCATGAAAAAACTGTCCTTGAAAACGTCACCAAGGCCAGGACTTCCTTGATGAGCGCCACTACTGTTGAGGGCAAGGCAAAGGCAGAAAACCAGCTATCAGCTACTCTTAAGACGTTGTTCGCGGTAAGCGAGAACTATCCTAAACTAATGGCTAACGAGAACTTCTTACAATTACAAGAGGAGCTTTCAGGGACTGAGAGCAAGATAGCCTATGCAAGGCAGCATTACAACGACATCGTGATGGTGTTCAACAACAAGATAGAGGTTTTCCCTAATAGCATCTTTGCCAAGAAGATGGATTTCACCAGAAAGCCTCTTTTCGAGGCTGCAGAGGCTGAGAGGAAGAATGTCAAGGTGCAGTTCTAAGCTTTTCTTATTTTTTTAGAAAATGAGGCTGATGTTCGAAGAGGTTCGGGGCAACAAGATAAAGTCAGTAGCCTTGATAGTGCTATTCTTATTCCTTGTAGCAGCACTAGGGCTGGTAGTAGGCTTATTTTATGGAAGCTTTGTGTTTGGGATAGCGTTAACAACGATAGCAGGGCTGGTTTACGTTTTGATAGTTTACAACTCTGGCGACCAGATGATACTTACGATGACCGGCGCTAGGCCTGTGACGAAGAAGGAATACCCTTACTTTTACCATACCTTAGAGGGCTTGTCAATTGCTGCAGGCATTCCTGTTCCTAAGGCTTACGTGATTGAGGACTCGGCTCTTAACGCTTTTGCTACTGGAAAAGACCCGGAGCATGCTTCGATAACAGTCACGACAGGCCTTTTGGGAAAGATGAACAGGCAGGAGTTGGAAGGTGTAGTAGCGCATGAGATGAGCCATGTTAAGAATTATGACATAAGGTTCATGATGCTTGCCGTCGTTTTGGTAGGCCTTGTGACTTTGCTCAGCGATTTCATACTTAGGTCTTTCTTATGGGGTGGTCATAAGAGGGATAACCGAGGTGGAGGTAACATACAGATAATCTTTATAATTATCGGATTGCTGTTTGCTATACTGGCACCTGTGATTGGCTACTTGATCAAGATGGCTGTGAGCCGTAAGAGGGAGTTCATGGCTGACGCTAATGCAGCGATACTTACAAGATATCCTCCTGGGCTTGCCAGCGCCTTGGAGAAGATAAGAAAAGATCCTGACCCTTTGGTTGACAAGGCTAACAAGGCCACTGCTCACCTGTTTATCTCTACCCCTTTCAGGAAAGAGCACAGTTTCGTGACTAACATTTTTGCTACTCACCCGCCAATAGAAGAAAGGATTAGGCGCTTAAAAGAAATGTGCAAGGTGCTCGAATCTTTCTGTTTTTGTGCGCGTATAAAATTACGCCGAGGCAGGGATTTGAACCCTGATATCCTTTCGGAAACCAGCTCTCCAGGTAGTTTTCCAGGTTCGCCTCTTATTAAATAAGATCTGGCGCACTACCGGGTTATGCGACCTCGGCACAGGCTTAGAAGCGGTAATTTTTGTTTATAAAATTATTGTTTATTTTTTTTAGGCCCTACTAGTATGTAAGATTCTCTCCTTCTCTTTTCTTTGATTATTTGTTTGACCTTCTTGATTGTTAGTTTTGTTATCAGGATGACGATAATAATGAGTATTATAGTATAGGTTATTTTATTGTCTTTGTATGCTTCTTTTGAGAAGTATTGGATGTATCTGTTTTCTTTGATGTAGCCGAATGGTGTTAACCCTAGCTTTTGGCATTCGTGCCCTTTTATTATTTCTTTTTCTTCGCATTTGAGTTTTGTGCAGAATCCGTTTTCGCATACCCTCCCTGCTTCGCAGCCTTCGTTGTCTTCACACTGGTACCTTAAGCATTCGTGCCCTTCTATGTAGCCATCGCAGGTTATTTTTTGGCATTTGTTTTCGACGCAAGCTTCTTCTTCTCCGCATTCAGAGCTTTTGCAGCACTCATGCTTTTTGCATCCGTGTTCTTCTGCGTATTCGCAGTATCCGCAGGTTATTCCCTCGCATTCATGATTAACACATGATTGGCTTGATGAGCAGTCAGAGTTTTCACAGCATTCAAACTTTACGCACTTGTGATCCTGGATGTATCCGCATGCTACGCACTCTACCTGTTCGCAGCTGTGTTCCAGGCAGTATTGGTCTTCTTTACAAGCGTAGTCTGAGCAGCACTCGTAAGGCCTCCAGTCCCCTCGGACTATCCTGCCGCACTTCATAGCTATAGGTATTATTTCGCATTTTGAGGATGTGCAGTCCTTTGCTATTTCGCAGACTTGGTCGGAAGGGCAGTCTGAGTCTTTGTAGCATTGGAAGTCTACGCTTTTTGCTATTATCTTTTCTTTGTATTTTTCTTCGCATGCCCATTTGCCGAAGGTTTCTGAGCGGATGCATTGTTTATAGTACAGGGAGTTTCTTACTGATGGTTTGGGCCACTTTCCGCTGTACTCTAGTTTTATGCTGTTTCCTGGCTGTAGGCCGTATTTGAAGTTTTCACCTGCGGGTTTGTAAGAGGCGAATTCTTCACCTTCTTTGCTTACCAGCTTAGCTTCTCCTATCCATAGGGTTTCTGTGCCATTGTTTATTATGGTGGTCGTTAGCGAGAGCTTGTTGTTTTCTATGCAGCACGTGTCGCATTTGAATTCTTCTTGGCTGGTCCATGTTTGGGCCATTGCGCTCGGGATTAGCAGGAGTATTGCTAGCAGCAACCAATTTTTCATAAGGATTTTAGTGGCGATTAATTATATAAAAGTTCTGAAAATAATTTTTTTGGATAGAAACCTTATTAAACGCATTAAAAATACTTTATCAAACGTGAAGTGCTTATGCATGGGCATAAAGGTATAGAGGAGATACTGGATGAGAAAGTAACTTTGAAAGATAGTTCTAAAACTTTTTATAAGGAGATGAAGCATAACCTAAAATTGGAAGCAGTATGCATCTTATCATGCGAGGCTGGCGAGTGGGCTACTGAGATACTTGCCTTCCTGGCGAGGACGCCTTTCCAAAATGAGTTGGGGATACTTGGCGGGATAAGCGTTGGCGGCTCTTACGCATTGTACCATGTTTACAAGCATGCGAAGGAGCACAATAATAAGAGCGCTTCTTTGATAGACGCAGCTGGTTATGCAGCGACTACGGAAAGCGGCTGTATAGTCGGGGCGACATTGTCTGAGTATGCTGCTGGCAAGTTCATAACAACGACGAATAATCCTTTGGCTTTGGATAATGCGATAATTAGGGCAAGCGCGTTAGTGCCCGCGTTCGCTATAGGTTTAGTATTGATGAGCGCTTTCACGTATGTCAAGAAAAAAGAAGTAGGTCGTTGGATCGGTGAAAAGGGCGCGCTTAAGAAAATATTGCCAAAAGATAATCTGGATTACAAATTATCAAATGATACATTAGAAGTGAAAGGGGAGCGTTCAGGTTTTTCTATAAAAGAAAAGAATCTTCCAGCAACTTACTGTCAGTCTTTTGATAAGGAAAAAAATTCTTTGTACCTGTTAAGTTCAAAGATAGCTAGGGCTAAGCCAGAATATTCTCATGTATTGGAAGAGTACTGCGAGGAGCTTTTCAAAGAGGCAGGATACGCTTTGACAGCCGTTAGTAACATATATTCTTGTACGGAGCATCATTAGTTCTTAATGTGTAATCTTAAAAGAACAGCAGCACTAATATCGAGAGTAGCACCATGTTCCCAAAATCTGCTATAGAAGTTGTTATAGGTATTAAGAAGTTATTCGGGTCTTCTTTTTCCCTGTAGTAATGCAGCCCTTCATGTATCGCTATCAGGAACAGGGCGCTTACTAATATGACAGTGTCTATCACGCTGATAAGGAATATCTTGTAGGCTATCGTTGTGTTAAGTGTGTAGTCTGAAAAGCTTGATATTGCCAAGGCTATTGTTGAGCTGATTACAGCAGTGGATAAGGATACGATAAGGATTTGCGTGAACAGCGTTCTTAACTCTTTTGTCTTCCACCATTTCTTGTTTGCTTTGCCTTCATGGAGCATTGTTGAGAACCTTGAGGAGATTATCATGCCATAGTCGCCTATCATGTCATTCAGGACTGGCCATAGGATGACAAGGGGGATGATAGATATGAAAACTGTTTTTATGTATTCGAATGTTAGCCCTCCTAGTGAGCTGATTATCGAGCCTAGGAGCAGTATTTTTATGCTTTCTTTGATTATCGTTTTTGAAACGTTTGCGTGTGGGCCGTATTCCTTCACGTAGAATAAGGTTTTTCTTGAGATGCCGTATTTTTTGTGGATTTTGTGGACTAATGGGTGGTGTTTCCTTCTTTTTACAGCCGTTAGCTTTTCTAGATGCGCTCTTATCGTTTTCATATTATCACCAGCGCTATAAGCAGTGATGCTATGCTTGTTATGTCACCTGTTGAGGTTACGAAAGGCCCGATTATGTTGTTCGGGTCATGGCCTTTTTTGAAGAGGTAGAACGTTACAACTAGTGTTAGTGGTATTTCTATTGCGTTCGCGATTATGCCTGCTATCAATGGTAGGAGGATTATCTTGGATACTGCTATTTTAAATACGAGCAGGTTGAACAAAAATGCTATTAAGCCCAGTGTGAATGAGATGATTATTGCCAGCAAAAAAGAGGATAGCAAGTTTCCTCGGATTATTTTTGTCTTTACCTTGTTTGGGTTGATCACGCCAAGGAACAGCCCTGAGCTTAGCCTTGAAGCGAAGGAGCCGCTGATATTACCCCTCATCTCTAAAAATCCAGGCAGGAGTATCAGCATTCCAGGTATTAGAAGCAATTTATCAGTGTACAATGCAAGGATTGTCCCGGCAATTAGGCCGCCGATTATGGATACTATTTGTGAAAGGAATATTTCTTTGAAGCTTTTGTCGAACACGCTCATGTTTATGAACTAACACTTTGAGGTTATATATTTTTCTGGTAGAAATTTAGTATTTTACCTTGTCGTTTTTTTGTTCCCATTCTTCAAAGGGTTTCAGGCATTCTTCCCTGTCCATTTGCACTGCTTCGACCCGTTTTTTTTCAGAAATACCTTTTATGGCATCATAGATGAATTTGTCGTCAAATCCTACCTTTGCAGCGTCTTCTTCGGTGCAGCCGTAGTACAGCTTTTTCATCTTGGCCCAGTGTATCGCTGCAAGGCACATCGGGCATGGCTCGCAGGAGGAGTAGACTTCGCAGTCTGAAAGGTCGAATCTTTTAAGTTTTTTAGCTGCTTTTCTTATAGCGATGATTTCTGCGTGGGCCGTTGGGTCATTGGTCTTTATCACCCTGTTATGCCCTCTTGCTATTATCTTGCCGTCTTTTACGATTACTGCTCCGAAAGGCCCTCCGTCATTCTTTCTCATGCCTTTGAGGGCTTCTTTTACTGCTGTCTTCATGAACTTGTTCATTTTAGCCGTTCTACAGATATTGCTCTTCTTTTTATACTTTACTGAGAGGATTATACCCATCCCTTTTTGTGGA
>JAUYDG010000143.1 GCA_030691925.1 Nanobdellota archaeon | reverse complement strand
GAAGGTGCCGTTTATCCTCAGCCTCATGGCGTAGGCTGGTGGCTAGAGTGTGCTTATCTTGTCTGCTATTTCTTTTTGGGTTAGTGTTTCAAATGCCCCTTTCTGGTCTAGTACTGCTATGATGTCGCTTCCTGATCTTATCATTTGCAGCCTTGTTAGGGGGTCTTCGTTTGCTTTGCCAACATAGTAAGCGCTTAGGGTTAGGAAGATGAATACTATGGTTACTGCTATCGCGGCGTCTAGGGATAGTATGAACCCTTTTTTATTTCCAGAGCGTAAATTCCATGATTTTTGTTTCATCGTTTAACAGTACGTATCGTTCTATTGCTATTGAGGTGTCTCCTGCGAAGTTTTGCCCGGATTCTTGTATTATGCTGTTTGATAGTGTTTTTATTCTGAATTTGTATTCGTAAGGTTCTATGTTAAATCTCTCTTTTGTAGTGTTATAGTCCAAGTTTGCGAATGCTGTTATCTTGTTTTGTGAAAGGACTCTGTCGTCTTGTGCTAGGCCTATCACCCCTACGTTTATTGGATTGTCCTCCCAGCCGTCAGGGTGTCCCGGGTTTTTTACTAATAGGTCTGTTATTTGGAATGCTGTCAGCTGCATCTTTTCGTATTCGAGATTTTCGTTCAGCCTTCTATTGTAGAGGTTCCATGTGTATATCGTTGCTGTTGCTAAAAGGAGGAATATTGTTATGGCTATGAAAAGGTCTATTGATGCTAGTTGTGCTTTACGCATTTTTGACCTCTACTAGGCCGTTAGCGTAATTGACGTTGACGTTGCCTGATGATAGTTCAAAGGTGTCCCCTGCTTGGTTCTTTGTTCTGTTTATCGGTAAAGTGCATGGGTAGTCGGTTTCTCCTACGGATATTGCCTGTGATGTCGTGCTTATTCTTGCCGCTTTTTCTAATTTGAAGGTGTAGTTGCTTTGGGTTATGTAAGCCATGGTTATCATGTCTGCTAGCTTGTAGCATTCTTCTTTGTCAGCCAGTATTTTTTCTGTTTCACTTATTTCTGCTCTTCTTTCGAAGGTGAAGTAAAATATTAACAGGAAGATGAAAACTATTAAACCAATTGCAAACATGAACTCGAGGCTAACTTGTGCTTTTTTCATAAAAATTTCTCTTTTTTACATTATACAACAGCATGCTTTTGCAGCACTTGAATCTGTACAGTATGTTTTTCCCGGTCCAGAAAGGGCGTCACCAATATAACAATTAGGACTGTATGGGAATCCAGGGACACAGTTATTGTTACATTTGCCACTGTTTTCCAAACACTCACCCCCCATTACAATTCCATGTGTGCCAGTATATCCATTCATGCCACAATATCCTGAGCAACTGGTTAAGAAAGATTCAAAAAACGTCCTATTTACTCTTAGACCCCATATTTCTGACTGACCCGTATTACGGTTCGTGCTATCATCTGTACAGTTAACATACCATGTATAGTTACCTCTGTCGAGGATTGCTGTAAGGTTTTGTGTTACGTTCTGTGTCGGGTGTGAATCCCAGCTGTAGTACTGTCTTTCTTCATCTTCATCAGTTTTGCCTTGTGCAACCAACAAACAGTAATCTATCGAGTTGTTCGTGTCACTTACATTGTAAGAAAAGTCCACCGATGAAAAGTTCATTAGAGAACCATCTAGTGGTTTTATCAGGTGCACTTCTGGCGGGCCTATGTCATCGCTTAGGTTTAGTGTTAGGTTACCTGCTCCCTCTACGCCGCAAGGTGTTCCTGTTGTGAAGCTTATTATAGAAGATGCTGTCATGGTATTGTTGAAGGTGTCTCGGCATCTCGCGTAGAATGTTTTTGAAGTGCTTGTGTCTACGTATATTTCAGCTATGTGTGTTAATCCTCTGCCATCAAATTCGTCAGCCATATTATCATAGTCAGTGTCTGTGTTTTCGTTGTATCTGCAGGTTGCCGGCTCATCCGTGTCTGCTCCTAGTGTTACGAATCCTGGACAGACTACCTGCCCTGGTTCTGGAGCGGGATATACTCTTAGTATAACGGGTGGTGTTGTATCTTCATATTCTTCTCCTATCCTTACTACGCCTGCATTTAGTGCTTCTACTGCTATCCTGTAAGTTCCTTGACCTGCTGGTATAGATCCTACCATCACAGCTTTTGAAGAAGCATGTATGTCTGAGCTTCCTCCAAATATGCTTAAAGTGAGCATTATTTCGCTTTCATTTACCAGGCTTGAAGTTACTCCGCTGGGTATTGATACCCACACGTATTTCTTTGATCCAGAACCTAGAGAGTAGACTGTGTCAGCAGCGTTTACAAGGGTGTACACAGCATCATCTGCCTGATTCAGCCTAACTCTATAGTTTGTTTCATAAATTGCGTAGAAGAATAATGGTATCGTGATGAGTAAAACCGCTCCAACTATCATAACATACTCTAAGCTGATTTGACCTCTTTTTCTATGCATTTCCCTCTAAATCTTTGTAAGGCTTGTTTTGTTTTAATAGTTTGTTATTCATTCTGTAGTAGTATAATAAACTTTATATACGTCGATGGGCTTAAAACCTTATATATTTTAAGAATGAAATAAAAAAAGGAGGTTGATTAAAAGTGAGAAAAGGACAAGCAGCCATGGAGTTCTTGATGACCTATGGTTGGGCAATTCTAGTAGTATTAGTAGCGATAGGAGCATTGGCATACTTTGGGGTGTTAAACCCTGGAAGGTTCTTGCCGTCAAGCTGTACGATCGGACCAGGATTCGGCTGTACAGACTTCAAGGTATTAGCAGATGGTTCTTGGACAATTGTAATCCAAAATGGTATGGGAAAAGCACTTACAGGTGTTGACTTAGATTTTACCAGTGGATATGGAACCGGAAGCGGTGCAGGAAGCTGTAGCCCTACTAGTGTTACTGATGGTGGAACTACAACATGTACAGGAGCAGCCGAGAGTATTCAAGCTGGAACAGCAGGTAATAAAGTAAAAGTGGACATAGGCTTTGACTATACAGAAAGTGGAAGTTCCTTAAGCCATACAAAAACAGGATTATTAACAACAAACATGGAATAAACCGATTTAATCTTTTTTTCTTTTTTTAAAAAATTTTATTTTTCTGATTTTTCACTCTTTTTTGTTTTTTCTGCAATTTCGGGTGTCGGCACTGTTTTTTTGTTTTTTTTTGGTGTGGTCTGCCAGTTCTCATTGTACTTTGCACAGGCTGCTGCAAAACCCCTCGCCAAGCCTTTTAATGCCTTGTAGTGTTTTGATTCCCCCACAAGATACACAAAATTACCCACAATTACCCACAGTTGTAAAAACCGTGCCGAAGCCTTGTAATGCTCAAAAACTAATACTTCAT
>JAUYDG010000129.1 GCA_030691925.1 Nanobdellota archaeon | reverse complement strand
AGCCTGATAAAGAGGATTATAGACTATTCAAGCCTAAAAGCAGGGGATGTTGTTCTTGAAATCGGTCCTGGCAAGGGCTTCCTGACGAAAGAATTGGTAAAAAAATGCAAGGTGATAGCTGTTGAGAAAGATGAAATCTTTATGAAAGAGCTCTCAAAATTGGCTAAGATAAGCAAGAATTTGGAGCTCGTGTTCGGCGATGCTTTGAAGATTATCAAGAGTTTGAAGTTCAACAAGGTGGTCTCAAATATCCCTTACAGCGTCTCTGAGCCATTGTTCAAGCAGCTTTTCAGGCTTCAGCCGGATCTTGTGGTAGTTACTGTTTCGAAGAGCTTTGCTGACAATCTTTTGGATGGGAAGTCAAAGATAGGCTTGCAGGCGTCATTATTTTTTAATGTTGAACTTAAAGAAGAGGTTCCTAGGAAGGCTTTTACTCCGAGGTCGAAGACAGACTCGGCAGTTGTCAGGCTTACGCCCAAGAAAGAAGAAAGCTTATCCGTAACTGAAAGAATATTAAGAAAGTTTGTGCTGCTGGACGATAAGAAGACTAAGAACGCTTTGAAGGAGGCTTTGATAGGAGGGTTAGGCCTTACCAAGAGGAAGGCGAAAGAGCTTGTGAAATTATTAGGGTTATCAAATGAGGTTTTAGAAAAAAACTCTGATACAATAAGCACATCCGAGTTCTTAAAACTGAGAAAACTTGTAGAGAGTAATATTCATGAATGATGCTACTTTTTTAACTGAGAAAATATGTCTAATAAAAAAAAATAAAAGCAGGAATAGGGCTTTATTTCCTTTTCCTAAACTTTTTCACGATGAACCTTATTCCCAAGAATGCTAATGCCCAAGGCAGGAGCACGACTAAAATGCTTATCAGAGTATTCGTGCTGCTCACCACTGAACTTACCAGTTCTGAGAACTTGACGAACACTATACTTGCGTAGTCTGACCTTTTTTCTGTGAGTGTTACATGAACAGTGGAGTAATCCACTCTTTGGTCCATGTTTTCCAGTGCGTCTTCAAGGTATTTGATCTGCCTTTCAAGGTCGAACATCCTGTCAGTAAGGTCTATCTTCTCTTTAACGTCCTTGGACTCTGCGTACATGGCTTCGTAGCGCTTAAGCCTGTCCTTCTCGGTTTCTATCTCTACCTTAGTGTCGGTGTATCTTCCTGTTATGTCTGCGCTGTCTTCATTGAAGTACTTCACTTCGCCTATTTCTTTAAGCTGTGCGATTACGCTGTCGTATTTCTTAACATCGACTTTTATCTGGTAATAGCCGGTATAGTAAGATCTCCTATCGGAGTCGTACTTGTTGACGTTCTGGTTCAGGAGGTAAGCTTCAGAAGACGTGATTATGTTCTTAAGCTTGGATTCTGATTCGAAAAACTTGCCCTGCTCGACCTCGCTTGACACCTGGGCTGTCTTAACGATCTTACGGTCCTCGACCTCAGGGGCGAAGTTCTCGCTCTGCCTTAGAGCTTCAGGCGCATAATCGTATCCGCCGCCGTATCCGGATGGGAGCGCTGATTTGTCCATAGCAGTTTCAGGGTAAGCATTGCCGAATTGGCCTCCAAGGCTGCTGAGCGTATCCAGCCGGTTACAGCCGGACATACTGACAAAGAATATCACCAGCACTAGTGCTATTAGCAGCCAGTTATCCTTGATCTTTGATAATTGTTCTTTTAAACCCATGGTTAAGCCACCTCGCTGATTATCTTGGGGCTTATTATGTAATAAACCTTTTGGTTATTATTATAATTTTGTGAACATTCCAGCCGCGTAATCAGAGTATTTATAACTTAAAATGTTGTTTAATAGAAAAGAGGTAAAATGGGGTTTGAGATAAGCTTGTTGTTTGCCTTTGGAGCGATGGTCTGCTGGGGTTTTGGGGACTTTTTCATCCAGAGATGTACAAGAAAGATTGGTGATATTGAGTCTCTCGCGTATATAGGGATAATAGGCTCAATAATACTGGTACCTTTTATCTTAAAGGATGTTCAGCTAATTTTTTCTGTTTCCAATATGATACTGCTGCTGGTTCTAGGAATACTCACTTTCATAGTTGCCCTTTTTGACTTTGAGGCGCTAAAGAAAGGGAAATTGTCCATAATCGATGTGATTATCGAGCTGGAACTGCCGGTAACGATTATTCTGGGCTTTATTTTCTTTAAGGAATCTCTTTCGATAGCCCAGTTCTCGATAGTTTCTTTGATTTTTATAAGCGTAATAATGATGGCTACAAAATCCTTGGGTAGCTGGAAGGTAAAATTAGAAAGAGGAGTATTAATCGCTTTGATCGCTGCGGTGGGAATGGGGGTAGTCAATTTTCTTACAGCGATTTCCTCAAAAAGCATTTCCCCCCTGATGGCGGTTTGGATCCCGTGGCTGATATTTTCAGTTTTATGCTTCATTTTCATAGTGAAACAAGAAGGGCTCTCTAAGTTCATAAAGAATGGGATAAGATTCAAGTGGATTGTGCTTTTCATGGGGGTCTTTGATACGCTTGCCTGGATTTTCTACGCATTTGCAGTGTCTAAAAATGAGATAGCTATAACAACAGCAATAACAGAAAGTTATCCTGCAATCGCATTATTCCTCGGGGTATGGTTAAACAAGGAGAGGATACATGGTTACCAGTACCTTGGAGCAGTTCTCGCAATCGTGGCAAGTTTCATATTGGCGATATTATAATCAATTCTTGCTGGGCTATAAATTTTAAAATACGCAAATATTTATAAATTGTGTATTCGTAAAAAAGACAAAGGTAAAAAATGCTAAGGACTCATACTTGCGGGGAACTGAACAAGACGCATCAGGGTAAAAAGGTAACCCTTTGTGGCTGGGCTGATAAGGTGAGGATGCATGGCAAAATAGGGTTTATCAACCTTAGGGACAGGTATGGCATTACGCAGGTATTCCTTAAAGACGATGTAAAAAAGAAATTAGAAAATTTGAGCAGGGAGTCTGTTATAAAAATAACTGGTGAAGTTAAAGTAAGGCCCCAGCCGAATAAAGAGCTAGCAACCGGAGAGATAGAAGTAGTAGCAGAGCAGGCAGAAGTTCTGAGCGAAGCAGATACCCTGCCGTTGGAGATAGAGGAAAAAGAGATAGAGTCTAGCGATGAAACAAGATTAAAATACAGGTTCTTGGATTTGAGAAAGCCTAGGCTGCAAAAAAATTTGATGTTAAGAGCGAAAGTATACAAGGCAATGAGAGAATATTTGGATGATAATGGCTTTATAGAATTAGAAACGCCGATACTCGCAAAATCAACTCCGGAAGGGGCTAGGGATTTCTTAGTGCCTTCTAGGATTTATCCTGGGACATTTTTCGCTTTGCCGCAATCGCCTCAGCTTTTCAAGCAATTGTTCATGGTAGCGGGATACGACAGGTATTACCAGATTGCAAGGTGCTTCAGGGATGAGGACCTAAGGGCAGATAGGCAGCCGGAATTCACGCAGTTGGACTTAGAGATGTGTTTGATAGAAGAGGAAGACATATACTCGATGATGTTAGGGCTGATGAAGCACGTCTGGAAAAAAGTTTTAGGCAAGGATTTGAAAACGCCTTTCCTTAGAATGACTTATGATGAAGCTATGAAGAAACACAGTTCTGACAAGCCGGACTTAAGGAAAGACAAGAGCAACAAGGATGAGCATGCTTTCTTGTGGGTTGTTGACTTTCCATTGTT
>JAUYDG010000117.1 GCA_030691925.1 Nanobdellota archaeon | reverse complement strand
TAAATTTGTACGCTGACTTTTGGTTCGACAGGACAGGAGCAAAGAAAGGCATGGGTGTTTACCTAAGAAGCAACACAAGCCAGGACGAATTGCGGGCGCTCGTCCTCAACGACGGCGACTTTTATTCCCATGCTAATGGTAACTACGACCTCCTCGGCAACGCCAGGTTCGTTTCGGGTGCCCAGTAAAAAAACAGGCTACAGAATTTTTTTTTCAAAAGGTTTTTAAATACGTGTTTTCTCTTAATACTTTAAGATGACAGAAAGGATTCAGATGCCCACTTCGGGTGGCGGCTTGGTAAGGTACTTTGATGATTACAAGTCTAAGATAGAGTTTAAGCCTATGGTCGTTGTCGTCTGCATCATAGTTGTGATAGTCTTGGAGATTTACCTGCAGAATTTTAAGTTCTTGGGTTAGCAACATGTTTCCTAAAATAAATCCTAAGCAGTTAGAAAAGGCTATGAAGCAGATGGGCGTGCGCCAGGAGGAGATTGACGCTACAGAGGTGGTTATTAAGACCCATGACAAGGAGTTGGTGATTAGGAATCCTCACGTAACTAAGGTTAACATGATGGGCCAGGAGAGCATACAGATTACTGGCAGCATAGAGGAAAGGGACTTGAAGCCTTACAATAAAGAGGATGTCAAGACGGTTATGGAGCAGGCTGGTTGTTCTGAAGAGAAAGCGAAGGAAGCCTTGGAAAAAAGCAAGGGAGACTTGGCAGAGGCTATATTAAGCCTGAAGCAATAAATTTTATATAAAGGATTATACTTATATTATACCGGAATAGCTATGGAAGAAATTTTAAGTCTGGTTAGTAAAGCAAACAGGTCGTTCCAGACTGCTGATCACCTGGCTTATGTAACTTATCCTTTGCTGAAAGAGACTAAGCTTGTCATTACAATAACCGAAAACCTGTATAGTGCCTTCATCTGCGCAATGGACGCTTTTCTGGCTTATGAAAGGATGTACAAGCGCATACACGAGATCCCGCAGGATTTCAGGTCCAGGCTGGAAGTATTTTCCAAGATAGCGCCCAGGTATGGCATCGGGAGAGATCAGGTTTTGCTGATAGAAGACTTGAAGAGGGTTATAGACTGCAGGAATAAAAGCCCTATAGAGTTTGTAAGGCAGGATAAGCTTGTCATATGCTCTGAGGATTACAAGATGAGGACCTTGAGCTACGACAAGGTTAAGGATTATTTGGTTAAATCGAAACCTTTTTTTACTGCTCTTAACAGAGTATTTAGAGAAAATAGAGAAAAATGATAGAAGATGCTGATAGTGCAAGAGGGCAGATGCTTAGGGCAGACCACCTGTTTCACGTTACTTTGAAGTATACACGGACGGCAGACGTTATCAAGAATACCATCAAAAGGCTTGTTACCTCTTTGGAGTATGCTGTTGCTGAGATTTTGGAAAGGAAGAAAGTTAAGGGCATCCCGGTTATCGCCTTGATGAAAGCTGATCTGCTGAAAAAAAAGTTTCCTAAGGTCAAGGAAGTTAAGGAGCTTGTTTCTTTCTATCTCTATCTCAAGAAAATCGACAAGGGCCAGTACGTTACGAAGGATGAGTACAGGAAGAACGTTGCTATAATCGTTGACGATATCAGGGTTGACATCCCTAAGCTTAGGGAGCTTTTGGACAAGACCAAGGAGCTTGTCAGGTTCGCCCACGAGTTTTAGAAAAATATTAGGAAAGGGAAGAGCTTTCGAAATAAGCCTTCCAAAGCAAAATATTAATAAAGTAGTTTAACTTTTTCTATTATCAGATGACAAGGTATATCGGCATTCTTAGCGGAAAAGGGGGTGTAGGAAAGACTACGAGCTCTATCAATCTTGGTTCTGCGCTTAATTATTTTGACAAGGATGTTACTATCGTTGACGGCAATCTTACAACGCCGAATATTGGCCTGCACCTTGGCGTGCCTATAGTGCCTATCCATCTCCATCATGTCTTAAGAGGGGAGAACCATATTAATGAGTCTGTTTATCTGCATCCTGCTGGCATGAAGATAGTTCCGGCTAGCTTGAGCCTTAATGATATGAAGACGACAAGGCCTGACAGGCTTCCTTATGTCCTTGGCAGTTTGAACGGCACCACTGATTTCGTTATTATTGACGGCCCTGCAGGGTTGGGCAAGGAGGCATTGGCTGCGATAGCCTCTTCTGAGGAGGTAATAATAGTTACTAATCCTGAGCTTCCTGCCATTACTGATGCCTTGAAGACTGTTAAGTATTGCGAGGAGCTTGGCAGGAAGGTTATCGGCATCGTCCTTACCAGGACTAAGCCTGACAATCTTGACATTTCTTTGAAGAACATCGAGACTATTTTGGAAAAGCCTGTTATCGGGATAATTCCTGAGGATAAGAGCGTGAGAGAGGCTTTGACAAGGAAGGATGCTGTTGTTTACACGCATCCTAAGTCGAAGGCTTCTGTGGCTTATAAGATGCTGGCTGCCGGCCTTATCGGCAGGAAGTACGAGCCAGAGGTTTCAGAGGACAGCTGGCTTTTCAAGGTCTTGAAAAAGATTAGGCTGAGATAGTTCTGCGAAAGGCTTATTAACGGATTCTTGATGACTCTTAAGCTGTATGAAACTTCCTCAGATTTTCATCCCTGAAAAAAGCTTGGAGAACAGCACTAACAAGCTGCTTACTGAAGAATCTATCGCGTTTGAGAGGCAGCACGTTAAGCTTGATGTGCTGGAGATAGAGCCAGAATTTCTCGGCGGTTTTTATTTTGAAGAAAGCCTGAAACGCCTAAAAGAAGCAGGTTATGATCGGCACTTTTACCCTTGGGAGTACTTCAGCCTTCTCATAGGCCATTTTGAAGGCAAGCTTGGCAGAAAATCGGATGCCCTTGCCAAAAGTATGCTGTATGGTTTAGGCGGATGGCTTAGCGTTGCCGTAGAAAGGTATGATGATACGCTTGTCTGTTACGCTGACCCTCAAAATGTTAAATGGGCTAGTGATGCTTTTCAGTACACTATTGACGGGGCGTTTTTAAGGCACAGGGAATGTAAAGAGTTTGACGTTAAGGGTATACCTTCTGAAGAGTGGGTTGACTTGGGGAAGTTCAAGGATGATTTTGTTGAGTACTTCTACACCCGTAAATTTGAGCAGCTTCCTATAGGGTTAAGGCGTAATGCTAAGGTTTGTTTGCCGTTGCCTGATTACAGCCCAATAAATCCTATAAGTGTGACAAACCATTATGGCACGTGTGAGTCATTATTATTTCAGACTAGGTTAATGCAGGGTTCTCGTGGCGTGCGCAAAGCCTCTCAGCATAAAAGGAGGAGACTGTGAAAATACCGTCAATTTTTTTGATAGAAAATAAGGATATTGAAAAAATAACTTGTGATTTGTTAAGCTCAAATAGGAACTTAGAGCGTTTACTTAAAAGCTGTGAAGAGTTTTTGGAATTGCAGTCCGGGATAAGCCCTTCATTGAAGTACGAGATAGGGGTAGGTCTTGCAGAAAATTTGGTATACGAAAAAAAGGATGTGGAAGAGTTGAGCAAGCTGCTGAATTATGACAACGATCCTTTAAACAGCCTTTTCTTGGGCTTTTATTTTTCGGCATTGGTCAACAAGGTTATTGAGGAGAAGGATGTTGTCAGGCTCGCTTCTGGCGTTAAGCTTATAGGCTTAGGTGCTTATCTTAAGAAAGGTGCTCTTGTTATAGACGGTAATATCGGTGAGTGGTCTGCTTTCAACCTTGATGGGGGCAGGCTTGTGGTGTTTGGCGATACTGGCGATTATACTGCTCATGGCATGAAAAGTGGATTAGTAAGGGTTAAAGGCTGTGTTGGGGAATTGACAGGCTGTGAAGCTAGGGGCGGGAAGATATTCGCTGAAGATGTTAAAGGCTGCACTTATAACTGCGGTGCTAAGGTGTATAAGAAAGGTGTCAGGATATGGCCCCCGTTTTTGGATTACGAGTAAAGAATTCTTTTTCTCTATTCTATCAGCAATTTGTATTGTTTTGGCATTCTTGCCATGCCAGTCTTTAGCGCTATCTTTGCTTTGTCGATGTCGCTGTCGTTCACGTAGGCTGTGAATATCTTTTGTCCTTTCATCACTTGCGCTGCTATGCTCATCGCTGTTCCGAATGCCTTCTGCATTCCGCTCTGCATTCTGTCTGCGCCTGCTCCGGTAATCATCTTGTTTTCCCTTAATACGTGGTGAGGGTAGACTCTTAGTTTAAACCTGTAGTTTTGCCCTAACGTGTCGTGCAATCTTCTGTTTATCAGGACTCTTGCTGACTCTAAGGCATTGTGCCTTAGCTGTATGTTTTGCTTGGCCACCAAGTGTACTTTTCTTGGGAACTCTTTCTTCAGGTCTCCCATGTCGTATTTTACTATCTTTGATATCGGCACTGCTTTTATGTAGCCTTTGGTTTTGAATTTTGATTTTCTTGTGTAGGCTCTTTTGAAGTATTTCGAGTATGCGTGTCCTTTTCTTAGTCCTGCCATCTTAGATTACCTTCACTTTTGTGCTTATCGATTGCCCAGGCATCCCTTTTTCGAACTTGGCCCTTACTGCCCCTTTGTTGCCATGGGCTTTTATTATCTTGCCTTTTATCGTTTTTCCTGAAGGCGTGACCCATTCTACGTTTTTGTTTACCAGCTTTTCTGCTTTTGTTTTGCTGTCTATGCCTGGCACTTTTATTATCATCTCATAATTATCCTGAGTGTGCCTTCCGCTTCTGAAGTTTGCTATTGTTCCTTCCATTTTGGATTAGAGCCGGTTTTTAATCTTTTAAGCTTTTCGGTTTACCTGAGCTTCTCTTTCAAGGCTTTCGCGTAGCAGAAAGGGTTTATCATGTCAGCCCTCTCTTCCCAGTCCTTGGCGCTCTTCTTGTACTCTTCCCTTATGCGGGTGTATTCGTAGACGCCATGCATGTCGCCTTGCTTCAGGGCATCAACCACCTTGTGCCCGTACTCGTGCACGTTCATGTGGCTGTTCTTGGCATTGACGTAGCAGAATCCCTCTGCAGCAAGCCAGGTCATAACCCCTAAGACTGAAACCTTGACAATCTTCTCGAGTTTTCCCATGATTTCACCTCGCCTGATTCGGCTAAGCTTAAAGCTTCTGCCGTGTTTAAAAAATTTTCGGGAAAAAAGAACGGGCTAAAGCGCCTTGTTGCCGTTGATGTACAGCTCGAGCTTGCATTTCAGGAACTCGGCAGCCCTTCTCGATGCTATCATCCTGTCCATGAATATTTCGAAATAGTCCATTATCGAGGCTGTTTTGGTGTCTATGGTCAGTTCCAGCCTCAGCGTCCTTTTCTGCTTGTCAGCGATGACTTTTGACTCTTTTGTAGCGTAGTTGACCCTGTCATGTATGTCAAATGTTGTGGGGTTCTTCTTTTTTACCCTGCTTTTGTGCACGTCCGCCTTGTCAGCTATGATTACTGCGGCAGATATAATGTTTGCAGGGTCTGAGTTTTCCTCATGATGGTTGCCGATGGCTGTTATGACCCTTATCAGGTCGTCTATCGGCATCTTGCCATGGAACAAGGTGAATACTATTATTGCGGATGATTGGGCGTGGTCTTTCCTGTTGACTACGCTGCCTATGTCATGCAAGTAGCCCGCTATTGCTGCCAGCTCTGCGCCTTCCTTGGAGTAGCCTAGCTTTAAGAGTATGTTCTTCGCAGTGTTTGCCACGATCCAGGCGTGCCTTGAGCCGTGCTCTGTGTATCCTATCTTTTCTAAGTATCTATCTGCCTTGTTTAGGAATTTCTTAACGTCAGGATTTTTTCTAATAGTTTCGAATGTTAGTTTTTTCATTAAAGTAGACAAGATACCCCATCAGCTTGATATGGGGAGGAATTGCCTTTTCACCCTAAGATTTTATAGACTTTATATTTTAAGAATGTTTCGGAAACCTTTGGATTTCTTGAGGTTCACGTAACTCATTTTTCGTAACGGTTGGATGTTCCCACAGGGGGCACGTACGAGTTTTCGTAAAAGAAAGCTGGACTACTAAGAGTTACGTGCAAGTACTTTAAACCTTTGCTTCAGAAAGGACTAATAAGGTGTTACGTAATACTCACTTTCTTTTCTAAGTATTAAAATATGGGTGGCACAGTTTAGCTTAGGTATTTGTAGTCTTATCTCTTCATTTGGAAGGATTATTGAAGGCGTACCAGTATAACGTTCATTGCTTATCCTAAGCATAAACAAATCACCTAAATAAGAGTAGTAATCATTTATCAAAAATGAGGTTCTATCAACAAGATTTTCACAATAATAATCCAAAATAAGCTGCCTTTCTACAGGTTCTGACGCTATATTTTTAATTTTAAAATCAATAAAATCCTCAGAATTTCTTGTTATTATAAACTCGATTTTTGAATCTTTTGAAAACCTAACAGGAATATTCTTATAATCTAAGGAGTATGCTGAATGCTTATCGGTAAGGTATATCTTCTGGGAATTAACCTCAAGTTTATAATTCCAAGCATCTTCTTTTAAAAGTAGGTTTCCTTGATATAAATAAATTTTAACTGTCACAAAAATATTAGGGACATTACCTACACCCCGATAAGGAT
>JAUYDG010000113.1 GCA_030691925.1 Nanobdellota archaeon | reverse complement strand
GGTCTACATGGCCTACTATTGTGCATATTGGGGCTCTTGTCTTTTCCATGTTTCACTCAGTTTTTTAGACGAGGAGTCTTTTTAAAGGTTTGGATAACCTGAAGAATTCCTAAATAAATTCTTATTCGTATCTTAAAGCGTCTACAGGATTCATCTTAGATGCCCTGTGTGCCGGGATAACCCCTGAGATTAGCCCTATGAGCATAGAGAAAGAGGTTACGAACAGGACTAATGTTGGCGTAACAACTGTGGTCATGGTTGAAGACCCAGCACCAAGGCGTATAGTCGCCATCTGCAGAAGAATAGGCACTCCTTTTGAAAGGAGAATTCCAAGACCTACTCCAATAAGCCCTCCAGTTAATCCTATCATTCCAGCGTTGAATAAAAAGATCAGTAATATCGTTCTGTTTTTTGCACCTACGGCCTTCATGATTCCGATTTCCTTTGTCTTCTGCAATACTGTGGTAAACATGGTATTAGCGATTCCGACAGCGCCAACAAGCAAGGATATTGCAGCTATAGCCCCTAAGAACAAGGTCATAGCGTTGAGCATGCTCGATATTGTTTCTTGTGTTGCCTTAACAGAGCTAATAGTAAAATCTTTTGTTTTTTCATTAACCGCCCTTGTTAACATCAGCTTATTAGTTATCTGCGTTTCAGTGTCGTCAATCAAATTGGCATCTTTAACCTTAATAGAGATTGATTGAAACTCTTTATCGCCTACGTTTTCTAAAACTGTTCTGGCCATTTCTATAGGCATGTAAACAGCTCTGCTGCTGCCACCAAATCCACTGGCCTCTTTCAAAATGCCTACCACTTTGAACAGTTTCCCTTCTATCATGATTTGCCTGTTCAATTGGATATCTTGTTTGAATAAACCATGAGTGACGCCAGGACCTACCACGATGACATTCTTATCTCCTTGTGACAAGTACCTCCCGGATTCCAGCTCTGTTGTTATCATGTGCTTCCAGACTTTTGTGTCTACGCCTTGTATAGAAACAGAAGCGGTTTCACTTAAGTATTCCGTATCTGCTCTTCCAGAAACGACTCCTCCTACGTAAGCAATGTTGGGTATGAGCTTTAATGCTTGAATGTCCCTGTCAGTGATGTTCTTGGGCTCTTTGCTTGAGGACTCCCCATTTGAGGCTCCTCCTCCTTCTTGTTCTCCTCCATGTTCTCTAAACCCTCCTCCTGGTCCAGAGGCTCTTTCAAATCCCTTGGAGATTGTGATTATATCCGCTCCTAATCCTCCAAGCCTTTCTTCTAATTGTTGTTGCATGCCTTCTCCAAGAGACATGATAGCGATAACAGAGGCTACTCCAATCACAATACCGATTATCGAAAGCCAGCTTCTCAACTTGCTATGTACCAGTATATCAAATGCTAACTTTAGATACCTGAAGGTGTTCATTTTCAGTCTTTTCTTTTTTTAATCCTTCTGTATACCTTACTTCCGATCATAAGCACTATTAATGCTATAGACACCCAGAACCACGTGTTGCTTAACAACGTGCTTAACGTACTGTTTTGAGCAGTTCCGGTTCTTGCAAAAGTCGTGCCTGTTCCGCTTGTTCCAGCGCTCATAAGTGTCAATGAGCTGGGGTTCAAAGGTATTTCCTTAGCGATCGTTCTTCTAGAGCCTAAAGGGTCTGTGTAGTCTATTTGTACTAGTAGGTTTTCTGGCTCTCCGGATAGCGTTTGCTGTCTTCTTTGTTGTCCTTCTTCTTGTGTGGTGGTTTCTGAAGCACCTACTTGCGCATTATCCGTTTTCGGAAGTATGCTAAACCCTACAAGGGTGTAATCGCCGCTTGCTAAGTTCCCCACTATCGAAGCTGAAACCGTCTGTGTTCTGAAATGCTCTTGTTCAGGTATTCTTACAGTTACAGCATTAGCAGGATTTTTACCAATATTTGCTATCGCAATAAACACGCCTTCTTCATTTAATTCCTGCAGAACAACATCAAAAGTGGTCTGTGATTCTATTACGGTTATAGGGATGCTCTTTTCTTTCCATGGCGCATCTTTAAAATCAGCGTATTGGAAGGCTAGCTTGTTCTCTCCTTCGGCTGCTCCTCCGTCTACTCGTATCTTGAACTTTTTTATTACAAAGCTCCCCCCTTTGATGCTGCTTATGACGATTTCTTCAGGCTCGCCTGGGTCTAATGAGAACGGGAAGCTCGGCTTGAGTTTTACAACAGCATTTTTAGCCTCATACTCAGGCCTGTCAGCACCTGGGTTTGTGATTTTCAACCAAACGTTAAGGTACTCACCCGCTTCTACAGGTGCGGGGTAGTAATTATCCACAGATATGTCTATTGCGCTGACTGCTCCTAAACTTAAAATAAAGACTAATACTGCAAAAAAAGGCAGTAAAACTATTTTGTTTTTCATTTTCTTCTTCCTCCAGCATCTTTTTTATTATCAAACAGGGCAAGCGAACCCTCTTGGTCACTATCAATTTGACCGTCTTTCAGCTTGACGATTCTCTTTGCAAAGTTCACAAGTTCGATATCGTGAGTGACCATAACAACAGTTTTTCCTTCCTTTTCGTGCATTTCGCATAAGAAGTTCATGATGTACTGGCCAGTTTTGCTGTCTAGGTTCCCTGTAGGCTCGTCGGCAAGGATGACTTCAGGATCGTTCGCCAATGACCTAGCTATTGCCACTCTTTGGGCTTGTCCTCCGCTTAGCTCAGTTGGTTTGTGGTGCATCCTATCTCCCAAGCCTACCTGTTCCATCAGTTTCTTGGCTCTTTCTTTTATCTTTGAAGCGGAAAGGTTTTGGAACTCCATAGGAAGCATAACATTCTCTAAAGCTGTTAATGTTGGGATCAGGTTAAACTGCTGGAAAACGAAGCCTATCTTTTTGCCTCTTATCTCAGCTAACCTTGATTCGCTCATAGATGAAATGTCCTTATCATCCAAGAATATCTTCCCTCTTGTAGGCTTGTCCAAGCAGCCAACCAGGTTCATCATGGTGCTCTTGCCGCTCCCGCTTGCGCCAGTGATGGCAACGAACTCTCCTCTGCCAATTTTTAGGGTGATACCCCTCAAAGCTTCTACTTTCACTTCGCCCATAGGGTAAATCTTCCAGACGTCTTCTAGTCTGATTACTGTATCTTTACTCATCTAGTTCGCCTATCTTTTTCCATCATCAGTTCATTATGAAACCATCTTCCCATTTTAGGAGGAGGTAGAGGTTTATGCTGGGAAAATCTTTTGAAGCTGTCTAGCATCCATCCGCTATACTTAGTTTTAGAAGACTGGACAATAGCCCAATCATCAGCGTCTATCAGATAAGATATGGCCTCATTTTCACTTTCTAAACTCACTCCTAGAACATGCTTCTTTTGATTTTCGATATTCATCCCTCTTATTTTATCATCAATTCTTATAGTATAATCCTTTAAAACGTAGCCTTCTTTGCTAGAAGCGTCTTCTAGAAGGGATAAAACCTTTTCCTTTTGCTCTTCAGACACCTTCGAAAAGGAACCAAACTCGGACTTAAACCTGCTAACCCTAACCGCGACTAACAGGATGATTATTGAAAAAACGATTATGCCCCCAATAGCGACTTTCTTCCATACACTCCCTTTCTTGACCGCTTTTCCTTTTTCCATCTTTTGTTTCCTCCAGTATCCGCCTTTTTCCATTTGAATCGATTCTTTATAATAAAGTGAAACGATATAAATAGTTTTCCTGAAACAGGTTTCACTTTTCTGAAACATCACAGGAAAAATTTATATATCCGGCTGTATAATCAGAAGGCATTATGAAAAAATATAAAATAATAATAGCTATAGTCATTTTAATAGCATCGCTAGTTATACTTGTAGACAAAATATTCACCACAACCCCAATACAGATAGTATTAGAATCCGGACAAGAAGTGGTTACCCAAGATTCTAGTTATTATAATCTTGAAGAAGTGATATTGTTGGTGATCTGCGCATTCTTGGTAGGCCTATCATCCATATTTGTTTATTATAACAGCAATGAAATCGGCAAGGAATACTTTTTACGCCTAAAAAGAGATAAGTCAAAAGAAAAGATGATAGCTAATTTATTAAAAGAAGATGAAAAAAAAGTTTACCAGGAAATCCTAAATTCGAATAATGAAATATTACAAAATGAATTGGTCAGAAGGACTAACTTGTCAAAGGTCAAAATTACAAGGATAGTGCATAGGTTAAAGCTTAAGGGATTAGTCATCAAAGAAAGGTATGGGTTGACCAATAAGATTAAATTGAAAACCCTGCAGGAGTAGTAGACGATAACGAATAAAAAAAAGAAAAAAATGGCTTTCTTACCAGTCTAGCCCTTCCAGGTCTTTTTCTATGCCTTCCAGCTCGCTCATGTCTAAGTCTTTGTCTAGTGTTTCCAGTTCGGATAAGTCCTTGTCTGCTTCTGTTCCCTCAGCTCCTTCTTTGGAGGGCGCTTCTGGCCACACTGTTTTTTTTGCGCATCCTGTTATTACCAGGGAGGCTATCAGGAATAAGGCTATTATTGTGAATAATGTTTTTTTCATTTTCATCATTCCTTTTGGGCCTTTTTTGTATTTAAGCCTTATCATTGTGCCCCTGTTTCAGTATCGGCTTCTGTTTCCTCTAAAGCCTCTTCTGTTGTGGTTGTTGCTAGTTCTTCTTCGCCTTTCGCTTCTTTAACAGCCTTCACTATTTCTTTCAGCTTTTGCTGCGCTAGCCCCAGGTGTTCTTTTGATTTTTTCATGTAGCCTTGCGCTTCCTGTATCAATTTGTTGCCTGCTTCGCCCTTTGGTTCTGGTAAGTTCCTGAATTCTAGGAATTTAGCTGTTGCTAGCTCAAAGTTTTTCTTGGCTTCTTCCACGTGAGTGTTGAACTCGTCAACCAGCGGCTGTATTGTTGAGGTGTCTTTACCGTTCTCTTCCATCCTTTCCAGGACTTTTTGTAGCCTGAGCTCTAAGTGTTTGAGCTTTACTATTACTCCGCCGTGTTTGGCAAGTGCCAGTTTTCCAACGTACCAATCAGCATGGTTCCTGATTTTTTTCCAGTCATCTCTTATGGTTTTTGTTGCTTCTTTCAGCTCATCTTTTGTTGTTGCTGCTTCTGCTTTTGCTTTAGCGTCTTCGAGTTCTTTTATCTGGGCGTCTATTTTTGTTATTATCTCTGTTGCTTCTTCTTCTGTCAGGTCTTCGCTACTTTCAACCCTATTCCTTATCTTTTCAAGGTGTTTTATTATAGAGTCTGCAGTGTTTGTTAAGAAGCTTTTAGCTTGTTCCAAGACTTTTGCTTCTTTTTCTTCACAGTTTTCTGTGCACCTTTTAAAGTCTTGTTTCGCTTTGAGGAATTCTGTATTGATTTCCTTAGCCCTTTCTCTTACTTTTTCAAAATCTTGTTTTGCAAGTCCGTAGTTCTTAACCGCTTCCTTTATTCTTTCAGTATTGAGCTCTCTTACCTTGAAATTTAGTTCTCTCTTGAACTTTATTAATTCCGGGTTTTCTTTCAGTTCTTCTATTTTTGCCAATGTTTCTATTCTTTTCTCGTTGAGCGCTTCTAGTTTTTGTTTTGCCGGTTCTGGCAAGTTAGCTATCCTTTCCCTTAATTTTTCTCTGAGCTTTTCTGCGATAGCCTGCCTTGCTGTAGAAGCTAATACTGTGGGCCTGGGTTCAGAAGGTTTTATGGTCCGTTTTTCAGTCGGGACTTCTTTTTCTGACAGGTCTCCTGCTAGGCCGTTAGGCGTTATTGCTATCCCTGCCACTTGGCTTACGCATTTCTTATTGTATATTATATTGCCTACTGGGCATGCTTTTTTGATTGCTGGCTCGCCGGTTAATGTGAACGGGTTAGTTTCGGGGTTCTTCTTGTCTTTTCCTACGTATACGACTTCTGTTGATTTCTCACCATCGAATTCCAGGTCGAATGTCACTTGGTCTCCTGTGGTCCTGAAGAATATGCCGTCAAAGTGCGGTCCGACCCATCCGTGGAAAGTTATCGTGTTCTTGTAAGGCCTGAATACTATCTTGTCGCGCCTGTCAAACTTTCTTATCCCTACATCATAGATCTGCCCGTTGCTTGTTATCGTCCCTTTGACCCTGTACATTAGTTTAGGCTTTTTTACCAGCCATTTTTTTGCTGCGGTTATTGCCTTTGCTGCTGTTGCGGTGTTTTCTGTATTGCTTACCGTTGCTTTTATCCTTTCTCTTAGGTTTGTTGCTATCTGTGCGCCTGTTGCTTCAGTATTGCCTGTTGCTCCGCTAGTGCTTGTTATGTCTCCTGTTGATTGTAATTCTGTTACTTCTTCTGTAATTAAAGTATTAGTGTCTAACGTAGTTGCTTGGTTTTCTAATGTTAAGACTTCTTCTGCTGTAGGCTCTTCTGTTGCTGGCTCTGTTTTGTGCACTATCCTGTACCATCTTTTCCATTTTTCTCTTGTATCGCCGCTCCAGTCTATCCACCAGAATTGGCCGCATGTTCCTTGCCAGATGAAGAATCCTTTGTCTATTCCTGGTGTGTAGTCCGGCTTGTCAGACCAGCAGTCTGCTGAGTCTACTGTTCGCAGTTCTGATTCGCTTTCTGTTTCTAATTCTGTAAATTCTGCAACTTCTGTGTCTGTTTCTTCTTGTGCCAACGCTGTTGGAAATAAACTTACAAGGAATATAACCAACAAGGCTATTGGCAGTGTTTTGCTTCTCATTTTGACCTCCTTTCAGATTTTTGGTTTAGCCTGATAGCACAGTTAGGGCAAGTTTTGTTTATAAAGATACTTTCAGAAAATGGCTTATGGAAGCTTTAGAATGCTTTACGAAGCTTTATACTTATCAAATTTTGATGAATCCGGGCTATTTTTTTCAAAAAAAGGTTTCTTAAAGATTTTCAGAAGCTCTTCAAATGGCTTTAGGCTTTTTATGGGTATTGCGTAGACCATTCTTGTCTTCAGGTCCTTGACTGTTGAGTTTTCTAAAAAATCTTTTTTCGTAGCGTATCCTATTATCTCTGCGGTGTCCCAGTCTTTGTCTATTTCAACAAGTATGTAATAATCCAGCTTTTTTCCGCGGTCAAAACTGTATTTGCTTATCACTAATG
>JAUYDG010000107.1 GCA_030691925.1 Nanobdellota archaeon | reverse complement strand
AATCATGAGTTCTGGCTCGCAGCAATGGGCGGTGACAAAGAAAAACTAGTAGAGTATGTTAACATCTGGTTCGACAAGATAGGAGCAAATAAAGGAATGGGGGTCTACCTAAGAAGCAACACAAGCCAGGACGAATTGCGGGCGCTCGTCCTCTACGACGACGGCAACTTTTCCGATGCTTATGGCAACGACGACCTCAGCGACCTTGCTCGGTTCGTTTCGGGTGCCCAACAAAAATAGGCCGCAGAAGGCGGCCGCGCTCAAAATAGCAAAAAAACACAATGAAACTTCCACAAACATTCATATCAGAAAGGGATTTGGAGGAAAAAACAGAAGACCTGAAAAATGGAATAATCTTTAAGAGACCAGAAAACATACCTAGCAAAATCAGCACTATAGAAGATGCAGTAAAATACCTCTCCAACAGCACGATACCGGTGTATGGTTATGATAAAAAAAAGAGGATACAAGCGGTAGAAATTACATTAAAGGAGGCTGTGGCACGAGAAATACTCTTAGGCTCCGTAGACCTTCTGGACGAAGACCCCATGAACTACCAGGGGCTTTGCTTCAACTGCGACCAAAATAAAAAAGAGTTAAAACTAAACATGAATTTCGTTATCGACACCCTAAACCCTACCGACAAGATGATTAATTCGCTGGCAGAAGAGTGCAAGAAAATTGTTCATAACCAAAAAAACCAGAGATGGAGCCTTAGGTCGATTCCAATAAAGGACGATTTTACAGATACCCAAGACTGTTGTATCAAGACAAAAGTCGATACGCCAAAAGAGATACTCTGGGTGTTTGAAACATTCAAAGAATTCAGCCCAGTTATACACGGAGGAGCACTAAGGGACATGTACCTGGACATAGAAAGAACGGCAGACATAGACGTACAACTGACCACGGGCGGATGGTGGAGCGAAAGAAGGCTTTACAGCCTGATACACAAAGTGATGGATGAAGTAGACTCCGCAAAAAAAGGGTCAACTACTAAAGACTTTTACAGGGGAGATAAAATAGTAGACGCTGCACGCTACCATGCCCAAAAAGCAGGCATACATTATGATATGGCAGGAGAAGCGTTCACAAGATACCTCTCTACAGAACAGATAATGATGAAAGAGCCTGGAGAGCTGATAATGTGGGAACTAGCAAAAATAGACATGGACAACAAGCAATTCAGGGTGATAAACTCTAATGATTTACCTCCAAGAATAGGTGAAAAAATAGCAAAGCTAAGAAACTTGGGCTTGAAATTCCTGCCAGAAAACCCTTCCAACCTTTCAGAAGAAATATTCTAGATTACTAAAAAAATAAAATAAAAAAAGAATTTAAGAAAACAGAACTTTTCTTATAACTCTTCTTCTTCGTCTTCTTCGCCAAAGTCTTCAGTATCTTCAGGCGCTTCCTCTTCTGATGCTTCCTTTGTTCCTTCTGTATCTTCTGCAGACCCTTCTTCCTCTTCTTGCTTCTTTTCTTTAGAAGGTTCAGCTTCTTCAGATACAGGTGCATCTGCTTTGCCTAAAACTTCACCAAAGCCCACTTTTCTCAGGACTCTGGTTATCCTTACCTTAACTTCATCTCCTTCTCTGGTGTTGGGCACAAAAATAACAAATCCTTTAATCTTTGCTACCCCGTCACCCTTTTCACCAACTGCTTCTATCTTCACGTTCACTTCATCGCCTACTTTCACAGGCGCGAAGGACATTCTTGGTCCACCGAATTCTCCACCAAATCTTCTTCTTTCCATTTCTTCTAACTCTCCTTATGTCTATTTCTATCTGAAAAAACTGTGCAACTAATGGTCTTAGAGCCAGTTTTTCCTTAAAACTTTTACTTACAAAGGCTATATAAATCTTTGGTTTTTTAACATTTAGGGGTTAAATATTTAAACCGTAACAAGCTAGAAAAAATAAAATGTATGATTTCAAAACCGTAGAAAGCAGGATATTCGATTTTTGGCAAAAAAGACAGATACTTGACAAACGAAGAAAAAAACTCAAGAAAAAGAAAAAATTCTACTTTTTAGACGGGCCGCCATACACTTCTGGAAGGATTCATATGGGGACGGCATGGAACCAAGTCCTAAAAGACGAAATCTTAAGGTACAAGAGGATGAGGGGCTTTGACGTCTGGGATCGTGGCGGATACGACATGCACGGGCTGCCGACAGAGCACAAAGTGCAGGCAAAATTCAACTTAGAAGACAAGAAAGCGATAGAAGAATTCGGAATGGGCAGATACGTAGAGGAGTGCAAGAAATTCTCCATAGAAATGATGAAGCAGATGAACAAGGACTTCGACAGGCTGGCAGTCTCACTAGACCACGTAAACCCTTACATGCCAATAACCAAAGAATTCATAGACGGAGAATGGTGGCTGATAAAAAAAGCACACGAAAACAAACGATTATACCTAGGCAATAAGGTCGTGACATGGTGTTATAGCTGTGAAACAGCATTGGCCAAACACGAACTAGAATACGAGAACGTAGAAGACGACTCCATATTTGTTAAATTCAAGGTGGAAGGCAAGGAAAACGAGTACTTAATAATCTGGACAACAACCCCATGGACATTAGCATTTAACCTTGGCGTTATGGTAAACCCGGAACTAGACTATGTAAGAGCAAGAGTGGGGAAAGAAATATGGATATTATCCAAAGGCCTGGCAGCGCCAGTCGTACAAAACTTCACAAGCTACAAGCTAGAGGTAATAGAAGAATTCAAAGGAACGAAACTAGAAGGGCTAAGATACAGGCACCCATTCTACGACTCCCTGAAAGAAAAATACGATGAAATAAAGAAAGAATCAAAAAAAGCATTCACGGTAGTATTATCAAAAGAATACGTAGACCTAAGCGCAGGAACAGGCCTAGTACACATGGCGCCTGGCTGCGGACCAGAAGACTACGAAGTAGGAAAAGCAAACAGCATCCCAGCGTTCAATAACCTGACAGAGAAAGGGAACTACCCGGAAGGCATGGGGGAATTCTCAGGCCTAAACGCAAAAAAAGATAACCACAAGTTCACAGAAGCCCTAGAAAAAAGAAAAGTATTGATAGCATCCACAAAAGTAGAGCACGATTATGCCCACTGCTGGAGATGCAAACAGCCAGTAATATTCAGGGTGACGAACCAATGGTTCTTCAAAATAGAAGACCTCATACCCGACATGCTGAAACAAAGCGAAAAGATAGAATACGTGCCTAAAGAGATAAAAGAAAGATACCAATTATGGATAAAAAACCTGAAAGATAACTCGATAACTAGGCAAAGATACTGGGGCACACCCCTGCCAGTATGGAAATGTGAATCATGCGGGGACTATACAGTAATAGGATCAGTAGCAGAACTTGAAAAGCTATCAAAACAAAAACCGAAAGACCTGCACAGGCCATGGATAGACGAGATAAAGATAAAATGCAAATGCGGCAGGGAAAAAGAAAGGATAAAAGACATAATAGACGTATGGGTGGACGCAGGAACAGCATCCTGGAACTGCCTAGACTACCCTTCCAACAAAGAGCATATGAAGAGGTACTGGCCAGCAGACCTGATATTAGAAGCTACTGAACAAACAAGGCTATGGTTCTACATGCTGCAACTAGTGTCTAACATAGCAATGGGCGAAAACTGCTACAAGGCAATGTACGCCCACGGCATGCTCAGGGACGTAGAAGGAGTAAAGATGAGCAAAAGCCTCGGCAACATAATCTCGCCAGATGAAGTGCTAGACAAATACGGCGCAGACACCATGAGGCTCTATACCATAACCACAAGGGCAGGGGAAGACATGAACTTCTCATGGGAAGAAATAAAGCTGAAATACAGGGAACTGGACGTGTTGCTCAACATAACGAACTACCTCGTAGACTACGCAGACAAGCTGCCAAAAACACTGCCTAAAAAGCTAAGCATAGAGGACAAATGGATACTGTCAAGGCTGAACTCAACAATAAAAGAATGCACAGAATTATTAGACAACTATAGCCTAGACGGGGCGCCGATACTAGCAGAACAGCTATTCCTAGACTTGAGCAGAAAGTACATACAATATACCAGGCACAGGACAGAAAACAAGGAAATATTCAGAATAATATTCGAAGTGCTGCTCAACACTCTAAAAATGTTCTCAATAACATGCCCTTACATAACAGAACACCTTTACCAGAAAATGAAAGACAAATACGGCTTGAAAGAAGAAAGCATACACATGACAGAATGGCCCAAATACAGCCAAAAGATGATAGACAAAAACCTAGAGCAGAGCATGGAAGGAGCATCAAAAATAATACAGGAAATACTGGCACAAAGGGAAAAAGCGCAGATAGGGGTAAGATGGCCGTTGAGAAAAGCGACCATAACAACAAAAAATATCAAAGCGATAAAACAGCTGAAAGAGATAATCCAGACGCAGACAAACATAAAAGAATTAATTCTGAAAGAAGGGCAGCAAAAAATAGAGCTGGACGTGACGATAACACCGGAACTGGAAGCAGAAGGATTTGCAAGAGAGCTGACAAGAAGAATACAGGCATTCAGAAAAAAAGCAAACCTCAAAATGCAAGACCAGATAGAACTCGCAATAATCACAGATTACAATCTTTCGGAATGGGAAAAAGAGATACAGCAAAAAGTAGGCGCCAAAAAGATAATCATAACAAAAGCCAAGCTGGAAGAAGAATTTGAGTACAAAAAGCCGGAAGAAATTAAAGGGAAAACGTTTGAGATAATGTTCAACCCGCTATAATAATACTTTTTTCTCTAATCTAAGCCCGTATAAATTATCGTCATCCTGCTAAGCATGCCGAGGTAGTGCCCTTTACTCAGGTCATTCATAGTATCGGCACCCATATAGAGGATAGCCCTTCTCGAACTGTCTAGCTGCGCTTCTTCTAATTTTTTGACAAGGTCGCTTAAAGCTAGCTCTTTATAATCTTTGATGCTGAGGAATGCAACCCATCCTTGGGCATGTATTGCCAGTCCGCAAATCAATTTGTCTAAACTAGCAGCCCTGTCTTCGTTGGAACTGTCAACGATACACAATACAGGATTAAAGCAACTGCCCCTTGCTCTCTCGCTTTTTAGGTATCCCTTTATTTTGAGAATTAGCCCTTCGCCAAAACCTTCGTGTTCTGGCCGCTTATCTTCTTTACTCATCAAATCTTCAATTTTCTTGTCGAAACCTTTTTCGGGTAAAAACAGTTTAGGGATTTTCATCACTTCACTTCCTTAAAGCCCATCCTCTTATAACCCTCAGCGAGTTTACTATGCTCTTTCTTATGGTCCAGCACGCTGAAATAAATAAAGACCAGGTACTTATCTTTGAAAAGGGCGTTACAACGTGCAAGCGTATCCTTATTATAACCATTCACAGTAGCGGTAACGCCTTTTAAACTAGACTTGAGCGAGTCTTCATCTAAGAACTCCATTATATGGACATACAAGCTTTCGTAGTCTACAATTATCTTTTCTTCTACAAGGCTCGAATTCAAAAGGCTGTAGCTGTCTAGCACATCATCGGGCATATTAATGAAACCTGTGAACGTATCGGAATCCGACCATAGTACGAGATCCTCTAAATCCTTAATTTTATAAGGCCTGGCAGAAGATAAGTCTGTAATCTTCTTATCCAAATTCTTTTCAGGCAGAAAAGTCTGAGGTATTCTCATGTTTTAAAGAACTCCATTTTAAAAACCCCTTTATAAACAAGTTTTATAAACCTTTCTATATTCATATAGGTAAAAACACTCGTGGAGGATGCTCAACATGGCAAAGAAGGAAATAAAGATACAAAACATCGTGGCAACAACTTCTCTAGACCAGGATGTTCCTTTAGTAAAACTGGCAGAAACGCTGCCAAACACGGAATACAACCCTGAACAGTTCCCAGGGCTAGTGATGAGGATAAAAGAGCCAAAAACATCGGCGCTGGTATTCAGCTCAGGAAGGATAGTATGCACGGGCGCGAAATCAATGACCAAAGTAAGGGAAGCAATAAACGCAATAATCAAAAACGTAGCAAAAATCAAAATAAGAGTCAAAGGCGTGCCAAAAATACAAGTTCAGAACATGGTAGCATCAGGCAGCGTAGGCATGGACCTCAACCTAAACAAGCTGGCAATGGACATGGAAAACACGGAATACGAGCCAGAACAATTCCCAGGACTGGTCTACAAGCTCCCAGGAACAAGAGCAACATTCTTATTATTCAGCAACGGAAAGATAGTCTGCACAGGAACAAAATCAGAAAAAGACCTGCACGCAGCAGTAGACAAGCTGATAGTAATCCTGAAAAAGTTCAACAAAGGGAAAAAATAATTTTTTTATACTTCCACATTCAGAAAAATTTTGATAATAAGGCCTATACCGAATGTCAAAGCTGTAATCCCAAGACTAACAGCAGCCATCTCAAAGAATCTCCTCTTAAAAGGGACATCCTGAGCGACAGACACATAAAAAGTGAACAAGAATATGACAAGCAAGGCATTAAAAATTGTAAAGCCCAAACAAAAATAAATGTTCTTAAAAACTAGGTAAGGGAATATCAGAAACATGACCGTGAGTACATAAGAAAAGCCGGTATAAACCGACGCCTTAACAGGATCCTTCTTGCCGCTCTCCGCCCTAGCAGACAAGTACTCTGAAGCAGCCATAGAAAAAGAAGCCGCAACACCAGTAATCAAGCCAGTCAAGGCAACCAAACGCGTATTCTGCAAAGCCAAAGTGAACCCTGCCATCGCACCTGTAAGCTCAACCAAGGCGTCATTTAAGCCTAGAACCACAGAGCCTGACATATTTCAGCCTCTCCTCATCTATCAAGCCTATGAGCTTGCACTCATGCTGCTGCTCATCTTTCTGCAGCTTTCTAGCTTCAGGTTAGACTTAGACAACTCATCATAATTCAGCTGAGCCTTCTTCTCACCCGCTTCCATAAGCTTTATACCAAAAGTAAGGCCTAACACCCTTGAAATCAAGAGGTACTTCCAAAGCTTCAGCTTATCAGGATTCACATCCTCTTGAGTATACTTCTTCCAGGTATTATAATGCCTAAGCTCATCATCAGAAATGCGCTTAAGAACACTTTTATTACTAGGCTCTTTTACAGCGCTGGACAATTTTTTATAAATAAAATGCTCAGTAATCTCACCTCTTTGAGCATCAGAAACAACTCTCCTTACACTTTCACTTAGTGCCATACAGTTATTATGCCTTTTATAATTTAAAAGTATATCCATAAACTCCGGAAATCTTGCAATATATTATGAACTATAGTAAATTATATAAAAACTATCAAAACATTTAATAAGTAAACTAAACTTTCTTAGGTCAAAAGGGGGTTAAATTGGCAGACGCGCAAGAACAAATCGAAAAATTCCAGGAATTCATAGAAGAAAACTACAAAAAAAAGATCCAGCAACTGGTACAAAAAGACAAAAAAAGCCTGATAATAGACTTCTCCGAACTAGCCAAGTTCGACCACGAGCTTACAGAACAACTGCTAGAAGACCCTGAGAACACGATAAGGGCAGCAGAAATAGCAATCAGCCAATTGGACTTGAAAGAGCCTATGAGGGTTAGGTTCAAAAACCTGCCTGAAAGCCAAAGGATACCTATAAGGAATATAAGGTCAAAAGATATCGGCAAGCTCATCTTCTTTGAAGGGATAGTAAGACAGTCTTCTGACATAAGACCACAAGTCGTAAACGCAAAATTCGAATGCCCGTCATGCGGGACAACGATGAGCATAATACAAGTAGAAAAAAAGTTCAAAGAGCCGAGCAGATGCAGCTGTGGCAGAAAAGGATTCTTCAAATTAGTATACAAAGAACTAGTTGACGCACAAAGCCTGGTATTAGAGGAAGCGGCAGAAGACTTGGAAGGTGGAGAACAACCAAAAAGGCTAAGAATTTTCCTCAAAGAAGACCTTGTAGAGCCAAAAATGGAGAAAAAAACAACTCCCGGAACAAAACTGAGATCCATAGGCATAGTCACAGAAGTGGCGAGACCTCTGCAAACTGGCGGGATATCCACAGTGTTCGACTTGGTAATGAACGCTAACTACATAGAACCTATACAAGAAGACTTTTCAGACATAGAAATAAGCCAGGAAGTCGAAGAAGAAATAAAAAAACTAGCAAAAGACCCGAAAATATATGATAGGCTAACAAGGTCAATCGCTCCAAGCATAATGGGTCATGAAAAAATCAAAGAAGCGCTACTGCTCCAGCTCATGGGGGGAGTAAGAAAACAAAAAGAAGACGGAACAACAGTAAGAGGGGACATGCACATACTCCTAGTAGGAGACCCCGGATCAGGAAAAAGCGCTTTACTAACATTCATAGCCAAAGCAGCGCCAAAAGCGAGGTACATAGCAGGAAAAGGGGCAACGGGAACTGGGTTGACAGCGGCAGTAGTAAAAGATGAGTTCTTGAAAGGCTGGGCGTTGGAAGCAGGGGCACTAGTGTTAGCAAACAAAGGAATATGCGTTTTAGACGAAATGGATAAGATGACAGAAGAAGACACCTCAGCATTACATGAGGGGATGGAACAACAAACAATCACCATTGCAAAAGCCAACATCCAGGCCACATTAAGATGCCAGACAACAGTCCTAGCAGCAGCTAACCCCAAATTCGGAAGATTCGATCCTTACAAGCCAGTATCAGACCAGATAGACATGCCACCAGCACTGATAAACAGGTTCGACCTGATATTCCCCATCAGAGACCTTCCAGACAAAGTGAAAGACGCAAAAATCGCGCAACACATGCTCGAACAACACCAAGACCCAAAAAGCGTAAAGCCAGAAGTGCCAGTAGAAATACTAAGAAAATACATAACATACGTAAAACAAAGAGTAAACCCCATACTCACAGAAGAGGCAATGGAAGAAATAAAAAACTTTTACGTAAACCTGAGAAATGCAGAAAGATCAGGAAACGAAGGCGTAAAGCCGATACCAATAACACCTCGACAACTAGAAGCCTTGATAAGGCTGGCAGAAGCCTCAGCAAGAGTAAGGCTTTCAAAAAGCATAACAAAAAATGATGCCAAAAGAGCGATATCACTGCTGAAATACTGCTTGTCACAGGTAGGTATAGACCCGGAAACAGGACAGATAGACATCGATATCTTACAAACAGGAATATCAAGCTCAAAAAGAAACAAAATATCAATAATACTCCAGATAATAGACGAAGCAGCAAAGAAAGGGCAAAAAACATTGCCTATAGAAGAGCTGGTAGCAGAAGCAGAAAAAAACATGGAAAAAAGACAGGCAGAGGAAATAATAGAAAAACTGAAAAGAGAAGGAGAAATCTTCGAACCAAAAACAGGATTCATACAAAAGGTGTAAAAAAATGAACTACAAAATCAAAGACATAAAACTGGCAGAACAAGGAAAAAGACTCATAGAAAGGGCAGAAGAAGAAATGCCAGTACTAAAAATGCTCAGAGAAGAGCACAAAAACAACAAATTCCTGAAAGGCTACAAAATAGCCGGAGCAATCCACGTCACAAAAGAAACAGCAGTCCTGATAAGAACACTAAAATACTTAGGAGCAGAAGTAGCATGGGCCGGCTGCAACCCACTAAGCACAAACGATGCAGTAGCGGCAGCGCTAGCAGAAGAAGGCGTGCAGATATACGCATGGAGAGGCGTAAACAAAGAAG
>JAUYDG010000082.1 GCA_030691925.1 Nanobdellota archaeon | reverse complement strand
GCACTTGACAGGTTGATAGGCTATAAAAGCTAAAACTGAATAAGCTAATACTGAAACCCCTATTCTTAACAGAGTTTTATTTGCCATGTCAATTTTTGAGAAAAACAGGGGTGTTTTATAATCTTTCGCTTTTCAACAAGGATTTAAGGCTATTCAAGTTTATTATCCTTATCATTGTCAATGTAATCAGGGTACTGCTTGCTCAAGTCATACACCTTGATATGAGTATACTTATCTTTAACCTTACTTAACCTATCTCTTAGCTCTTCTATGCTTCCGCATCCTGACACGCAATCACTAGTGTTGATGCCAATCGAGCCATATTTTCCTTCAGTTGTTTTGTAGACAAAGACTGCATGCGCTTCTTTATTATTCCTAAAAACAGCTATGTAAGGCGGGAAGCCGTCATCACTAAGTATAGCAGCAGCGGCAAAAGCGCCGCCATCGCAGTCATCCTTTTTATTCTTATGAATATTCTTGAAAGACGCCCAGTAATCTTTTTTGCCGTAGACATTGATATCTTTTTCATAGCTCAGCACTTTTGTGCAGTATATCATAGCCTCTAAAGGTGTTTTCAGCTCCTTTACGACAGTCTTGTAATCTTCTTTTGCGGTATCTTCAACCCTTCGAATCTGCTCATCAGTCATGTAATGCCTTACATCCTTGTAATCCAATTTCCCATCTACTCTAACAGTTTTCATCTCAGAAGGCTGGACTATAGAAGACTTAGGTTTACTGCAAGAACTAATGCAGCCTGACGGATTAGCTATAAAAGCGAAGGCGGAATACACTAATACTGAAACTCCTGCTATTTTTAATAGGCCTTTAATTCCCATAGAAAAATAAGCTTTCCGTCTTACTTTTTAAACCTTTGTATCAGGTTCCAGTATGGCCGAACCCGCTTTCTCCTCTCTCAGTCTCGTCAAGCTTTTCAGAAACTTCCCAGTCAAACAGCTCAACTTTATTTACTACCAGTTGCGCTATCCTGTCGCCTTTCTTGATATGGACATAGTTCGGCCCATGGTTTATCAAGAGAACATACAATAACCCCCTGTAGTCGCTGTCAAGAGTTCCGGGAGTATTGACTATGCTTACGCCATGACTAGCTGCCAAGCCGCTCCTCGGTCTCACCTGCCCTTCATAGCCTGGCGGCACTGCAACCTTAATGCCAGTAGACACCTTCCTGAACTCTCCAGGATTCAAGGTAAAAGTCTCAGCAGAATGCAGATCAACGCCTACACTGCCCTTAGTAGCAAACCTAGGCAAAGGAAGTTCCTTGTCCACTTTTTCTATCTTGACTTTCATCTTCTCCATCTTGGATGGTGCTCCTTGCACACGGGTCTGTAAGACTCTGCTCCCCCGACCGCTTGATAGCTGTCTGACTTCACAAGCCTCTCTGTCATCGTAGCCTCTTTACCGCATATGGCGCATTTTGACTTTAATAAATATACCTTATCAGCTACGCTTTTCAAATCCTCAGAGCTTTTTTTCAAATCACTGAACTTTATCGGCTCGCCAAGGTGATCAGAGTTGAGGCCGGCAACTACAACATGCTTGCCGAGCTTTTTCCATGCCTCGCAGTAATCTATCAGGCTGCTGGGAAAAAAATGAAACTCATCTATAATTATGACATCTGCATCGTCAACCTTAGCCTCCTCCAGGCTTTTAACATTGAAAGACTTCAAAGAAACTTTGTCATGGGTGCAGATAACATTTTCGCCGTAACGATTGTCAACAGCAGGCTTGAAAACCTTTACCTTCTTGCCCTGGCTTTCCAGCTCTTTAGCCCTTTTGATAAGAGAAGTGGTCTTGCCGGCAAACATCGGGCCTAAAAAAACCTCTATTTTTCCCATCCCCTTTGAAAATGATTATTGCTTAATAAAGAATGTTAGAGTAAAAACTATATTTACCAAAGATTATAACGCCAGAGCGTAACAAGAACAGCCAACATTATCATAAGAATCAGCAAATAATCAACGGTTTTCATGAGTAATAATACTTGCCCTCCTGCTTCTGCGCCCTGTCCTTGACAGAGCCCTCCTTATTTATCCTAGGCCTGCCCGTCTGCTCCTCGCGACGAATCGAAATTGAAAGCTCTTTCAATAATTTATTCATGCCTTCTTCCATGGATAAGGGCTTGTGCACGAAACCTTTGACTGAAGGCTCTCCTTCGAAAACTAACAGCCTATGGGCCAGATAATCCATGAACAGCAAGTCGTGGTCTACTACTAGTGCAGATGCTCCTTTGTTTTCCATCACGTCATTTATCACTTTTGAGATTATCAGCCTTTGCTCCACGTCTAGGTATGCACTCGGCTCATCTAGAAGGAATAAATCAGAATCTTGTGAAAGGCATAAAGCAATTGCTACTCTTTGCAGTTCTCCTCCGGAAAGCTCGTTTATCTTTTTCATAAACAACGGTTCTAACTCTAAAGGCCTTACTATTAGCGCTTTGTAGTCTTGTACTGCTTTTTGCAAAACATTTAGTACTATGTCTTCAGAGTCTGAGGATATGTATTGTGGCTTGTAAGAGACTTTTAGTTTAAGGTCTACGCTTCCTTTGTCAGGCTCTAAAACTCCTGCTAATAGTTTTACGAATGTTGTTTTCCCTATGGCGTTCCTTCCGAGTATTCCCAAGACTTCGTGTTTTTTTACGTCCCCTTCGTCTACTTCTAGCTTGAACGTTTCAAGTTTTTTGATTAGCATAGGCCATTTTGTAAGCTCGAAATGGTGTTTTCTGGCTTCTGGTGATTTTACCATGAACTTTATTGTCTTGTCCCTGAACCTGACGTTTTCAGACCTTAAGTAACCGTCTAAGTATGTGTTTACTCCTACTTTTGATGCTAATGGCTGAGAAACTACCCCATAACAAGCTGCTTGGCCATACATCAGATGGATGATATCTGTCATGTAATCAAGGATTATCAAGTCGTGCTCTACCACCATCACCGCAGTTTCTTCATTGATCAGGCTTTTTATGAACTTTGCAATTCTTAGCCTTTGGCTTATGTCTAGATAAGAAGATGGCTCGTCAAAATAGTACACCGTGGCATCCTTCAAAGCAGTGGCTGCTATTGCTACAGCCTGTAGCTCCCCTCCTGAAAGTTTTGCAATATCATGGCCTAGAATATTAGTTATTCCTAAAGCATCGGACACTTCATCAAGTTTGCATTTTTCGTCAACTTTTTTCAATAAACTGATGACTTTTCCCTTGTACTGTTTTGGTATGTCGTCTACTTTTTGCGGCTTGTATGCTATTTTTACTTTTTTTTCTTTGAGCTTTTGGAAGTAGCTTTGTGCTTCTGTTCCTCGGAACTTTTTGACTAACTCATCGTAGCTTACTTCTTTTTTTGTTCCGAGGTTAGGCTGCAACAAGCCTGCTAGTATTTTCAAAGCAGTAGTTTTTCCTATCCCGTTCCTCCCCATTATCCCCACCACTTGTCCAAACTTAGGTATTGGCAGCCTGTAAAGCGCGAAGCCGTTCTCACCGAAACGATGCACTGGTTCAGTTTCTAATTCTTCTGGCAAATTAATTATGCTGATAGCCCCGAATGGGCAGCGATGAGCGCAGATCCCGCAGCCGGTACAGAGGCTTTCATCTATAGAAATGTCCTTCCCATGACCTTTTATGATGCACTCTTTCCCGGTCCTGTTTACAGGGCAGAGTCCTGGGCAGAGCCATCCGCACTTGTCTGGGAAGTGCTTGCCCTTGTCGATAACAGCTATTCTTGCCATTTTAAGAATTAAGGCTTACTTAATGTTTTAAATCTTTTGATAAGTATTCTTCACCAAGCCTAAAAGCTACAAGGCATTTTGGTAAATCTTTACCTTCAGTCAATTTTTCTTCTAAACTCTCTTTGGATATAGGATTAAATTTTGGTCCATCAACACAGAATACTGGTCTTTGTTTTGTAGGATCATTGTATATTCTACAATTATAATAACCTTGGGCTGTTTCTTCTAAATGCGGGCAAGGCCCCGTTTTAGGAACTCCTGCTTTTTCTGCTTGTTCTTTTACCCAGGCTATTCTTTCGATTAGTTCGGTGGCATCATATTTTTTGCAGCAGTACCCGCACCTGTAGCACTTTTCTGCTTTCATTTGGCACCCGAGACGAACTGGACACTGTCGTCGAGGTCGCCGTTGTCACTAGCACTGGAGTCGTCGTTGTCGTCGTAGAGGACGAGCGCCCGCAACTTATCCTGGCTTGTATTGCTTCTGAGGTAAACGCCCATCCCTTTATATAATCCGGTCTTCTCGAACCAGATGTCAACGTACTCTGCCAGTTTTTCTTTGTTGCCGCCCATTGCTGTGAGCCAGAACTCATGATTCTTCACTTCTTCCCTTGTCAAGTCTCGATTGTATTCGCCTTTTTTGCTGTCAAGCTCTACGCCCTGCTCAGCACCATAATTGATAGGTATGAAGCTTTCGTTGAAACCTGCTGTGATGTTTTCCAACCTATCAAACCTTAAAATCAGCTTAAACTTAGTACTGTGTGCTTTGTATGCGATGCCCGTAACAGAATCAAGATAAGTCTGGAACAGTTCTGCGTTCTTACCATTAGCTTTGTAATCAGCAATCCTTGCTTCGATGTTCTCAGAGAATGTAAATGGTTTTTGTCCTTGTTCTTTCAGCTTCGCAATGCCCTTTGCATAAGTATCAGCACGAATAACCTCAATAAGGTCATACTTCCGCTGAAATTCTACGGGCTCTTTCAGCAGCCTCTCTACACTATTTTCCAAATCCTTTTCCGGTACAAAAAGTTTAGGCAGTTTCATTGGGCATCCGAAACGAAACGAGCAAAGCCGCCAAGGTTGCTGCTGCCATTAGTATAGGAACTGAAGTCGCCGTAGTTGAGGACGACCGCCCGCAACTCATCCTGACTTGTATTCTCTCTAAGGTAAACGCCCATTCCTTCTTTTACTCTCCTCTTGTCGAACCAGATGTCAACGTACTCTACCAGCTTCCCTTCGTCATTACCCATTGCTGCGAGCCAGAACTCATGATTCTTAGCTTCCTCCCTCGTCAAAGCCTTGTTGTACTTGCCTTTTTTACTGTCAAACTCTATGCCTAACTCAGTATTGTAATTGATAGTTATGAAACCTTGGTTGAAATCTTGTGGAATGTTTTCCAGCCTGTCAGACCTGAGAATTAGCTTGAACTTGGTGCTGTGTGCTTTGTATGCGATGCCTGTAACAGAATCAAGAAAAGTCTTAAACAGTTCTGCGTCCTTGCCATTGGCTTCGTAATCAGCAATCCTTGCTTCGATGTTCTCAGAGAATGTGAAAGGCTTTCGACTTTGCTCTTTCAGCTTTGCAATGCCTTCAGCATAAGTGCTGGCATGAATCACTTCAAACTTGCTATATTTTAGCTGAACATCTGAGGGGTTTATTTCTTTTTCTAGTAACCTTTTAACCTCACCTTCCAAATCCTTTTCCGGCACAAAAAGTTTAGGTATTTTCATAATTCCTTTTATTGGGCACCCGAAACGAACCGGGCAAGGCTGCGGAGGTCGCCGTAGCCATCAGCATAGGAATTGTAGTCGTCGCTGCCGAGGACGAGCGCCCGCAATTCGTCCTGGCTTGTGTTGCTTCTTAGGTAAACACCCATGCCTTTCTTTGCTCCTGTCCTGTCGAACCAAAAGTCAGCGTACAAAT
>JAUYDG010000140.1 GCA_030691925.1 Nanobdellota archaeon | reverse complement strand
AGAAGAATACTACTGGTGCATAGAACAAATAATCCAAACAAAACCAAACCTGACACTGGATGACGGATGCGACGTAGTAGTGACCATGCACAAAAACCATCCAGAGCTAATAAAAGGGATAATAGGCGGGACAGAAGAAACGACAACAGGAGTGCACAGGCTGATAGCAATGGAAAAAGACGGCAAGCTAAAATACCCTATAATGGCAGTAAACAACGCCGAGACTAAATGGGACTTCGACAACATCTACGGAACAGGGCAAGGGACCATAGACGGGATACAAAGAGCAACATCAACAATGATAACAGGAAAAACATTCGTCGTAGCAGGCTACGGCCACTGCGGAAAAGGGGTAGCCAAAAGGGCAAGAGGCCTGGACGCGGAAGTGATAGTAACAGAAGTAGACCCTATACAAGCGCTCAAGGCAAGAATGGACGGATACAGGGTGATGCCCATGGCAGAAGCGGCAAAACTAGGAGACATATTCGTAACAGCAACAGGATGCAACAAAGTGATAACAGAAGAGCACTTCAAGCACCTGAAGCCAGGAGCAATACTATCAAACACAGGGCACTTCAACGTAGAAGTAGACTACGACTGCCTGGAAAGAATAGCAGTAAACAAAAAAGAAGTAAGGCCCAACATGGTAAGATACGACCTCCCAGGTGGAAAACACATCTACTTATTAGCAGAAGGCAGGCTCGTTAACCTAAGCGCGGCAGAAGGGCATCCAAGCGAGGTGATGGACCTAAGCTTCTCAAACCAGATACTCTGCCTGAAATTCCTGGTAGAAAACAAAGGAAAACTAGGAAACAAGGTCTACGAAGTATCAGAAGGGCAGGACAAAAAAGTAGCAGAGATGAAACTAAAAGGCATGGGAATAAAAATAGACGAGCTGAGCAAAGAGCAAAAAGAATACATGGAAAGCTACGAAGAAGGGACATAAGCATGCAGTCGATACAAAAAAGATGGACAGCATACAAATTCTGGATAAAAGACATAATCAACGCAACAACAATAACCAAAGAAGGAGCACATTTCTTTGAGATAAGAGGGAAAGAAGCAGCAAGGACAAACGTAATAGCCACAGTGGTGGACAAGCAAACTAACGCGGACAACACCTTCTCCACAATAACACTAGATGACGCAACAGAAACAATAAGGGTAAAAACCTGGAAAGAAGACACAAAAAAACTAGAGGAGATAAACATAGGGGACCAGGTGATGATCATAGGCAGGATAAGGGTATACAACGATGAGATATTCATAACACCAGAAATAGCAAAAAAACAGGAACCAGAATGGCTTTTAGTAAGAAAAAAAGAGCTAGAAAAAGCTTATGGAAAACCCGAAGAGAAAGCAAGGCACGAGACAAAAGAAGAATCAAGGCCGCAGGAGATAATAGAAGAAGAAGTCATCGAACCAACAGAAACAGCAAGACAAAAGATACTGGAGATAATAGAAAAAGAGCCAGAGGGCATACAGACAGGCGAACTGATAAAACTATCAGGCCTGAAAGAAGAAGAGGCAGAAAAAGCTATAGATGAGCTGTTAAGAGAAGGAGAGGTATTCCAGCCGAGAAACGGATTCTTAAAAGTAATATAAAACTGTTTAAATAATTTTTTCAAAAAATCTAACGCCTTTTTTTCTTTATTTTCTTATATCTTTTCTTTATCTTTTTCCTGCGCTTTTTCTTCTTTACACCTTTTTTCAGGATTTTCACAATCTTTTCTAGAATTGTCATAAATCTTTTGCGCATAAATACCAGAACAGTTATTACAGCGATTAAAATTACCGAAAGCGTTATAACTCTGAAAGAAATTATTTTAGGTATTTGCTGAGACAGCCATGAACGTTTTTCCTCCGCGCTTACTATCGAGAACAAATCGCTTGCCGTTGCTACATTTCCGTTATAAGACACTTTTACATAAAATATGTAATCCCCTAATTTGATATCTTCCAGTGTTTCCATCCTTTTTGTGATACTCAGCCTGTCTTCGACAGCTACCGTCTCTTGTTGCAAATCGATCACATCCCCGTTTAAGTCTTTTATTACATAATCAATGTTCACATCTACAGGCATGATGTCACCTAGGTTTACTATCACAATGTTCCCTGTCACGCTTTCCCCAGCAGCTATCTTTTTGTACCTCTGAGGTATGGACATATTAACATCAAACAAAGGCGCCATCGACTCGACTTCTATAACAACTATCACGGGCTTTACAAGCTCTTTAGTTCTTATGAAAATCCTACCTGCGTAAACATCAGGCTCAGTCGTAGAAGAAGCTGTAAACACGGCTGTTACCTCTTTTGTCTGTTTCGGTCCCAGTTCGAATGCGTAATCGCTAAGGGTTGTAAACTCTTTTACTTCTGTCGGGTCGATTACGAACTCTAGAGGCAAATCACCAGTATTTTCTATTGTTATTGTTTGGGATTTTGTTTCCCCTTGTTTCAACTTTACTTTTACCACGTCAGGTGTTACTTCAAATCCTGGAAAAGTTATCTTCTTTCCGCCACCACCTGTACCTTCTCCACCTGCTGCTTGCCCTGTAGGTCCAGGCGTTGTAGGTGTTTCCTCAGTAGAATAATTAGTGAATCCTGTCACGGTGAACTCTAAAACACCACCAGAATAGGATGTCTTACTGCAGATGTTTGCCGGGCAGACAGAACCGTCTTTTAATATCCTAGGATTGGTGAATGTTAGGCCGTAAAGCCACAGCGTAGCCGGTTTGTTAAAGTTAGGTAAAACATCGCTGTTGATATAGATGCTGTTGTCAGATATGCCTGCATAAGTATCTAAGTCGATACTTTCACTGATATTTATCACTTGGCTGAATATTACCTTACCGTAACCGTTTTTGGCTAAGGTTAAGCTTGTTATACTCTCTAACTCGGTATCATTCATGCTCGAAAAATTCGTAGAGGGAGAAACATCAAAATGTGAAAAGTTTACCTGCTTAAAACTTTCTGAGCTTACAGAAAAAGAAACAGACTCGCTACCATTCAACAAATTTACCGTGTCATTAGCATACATGTAAAGAACATAATCCCCTTTAGCAACCCTTATAGTAGTATTCCCTGTCAAAGTAGTATTTACACCACCATTAAGGTTATACCATACAGCATCCACTTGTGAAAGCGAATCTGACACAGAATAATTAATATCAACAAGGTTATCCTCTGAATAATCCGTACTTATAGGCGAGTCTACTATCAAGTCAGGAGGATAAGTGTCAACAGTTATGTTTATAGAAGTTTCCCATACAAAATTATAAGTGTCAAATATTGAGGCAGAAATAAAACTTTTGAATACTAAACCAAGGGCAAGGAGCACAGCGAATGCCAGCAAAAACAACAATACTCTTTTTTTCATCACACTCTTAAAAGACTCGGTTGTATTTAAAGTTTTTTTAGAAAACGAATGTAATAATTTAGCCCCTTAGTCGTTAGGTTTTATACTGGTCCTGTTGCTCCGGTTAAAGTCCAGTCTTCTACGTCTCCTGCTGTCGAGTATGATTGTTGTGTTATGTCCTGCCCTACATCTTCTAGGCAGATGTGTGTTGCATTATTAGTTGTTATTAAGCTTCCTGGGCCAAAGTCAAGCATCGAACCTGTAAGTTGTAAATCAGTATCATTCATTAGTGCTGCTCCTGTATTGCAGCTTCTTTCTCCCCATGGAGCTGTGAAGTTAGCTGCAGGTATCCATACAGTATTAGTTGTTTCGCCTATAAGATCTATGCCTTGTAATGTCACGTTAGTAATATTTGTGTTACCAGTATTGGTAATGTTCAGTTCGGAAGTGCTCATCAAACTGTCTACCTGTCCTATTGCTAAGTTACCCCACGCTATAGTATCTGAAGTGACGTTTATCGCTGTTGTAGTTCCAACTGTGAAACAGTTAACAACTTCTAGACCAGCGTAAGCGGAAGAGTCTTTTATTTCTGCTGCGCAAGTCCAACTACCACCCAAATCCCAGTATTGCATGTCTACCGTGCAAGTATAGTTTTGTCTAGTAGCATTAGAACCTTCGGTTTCTGGGTAACAAGTTCCGGTCGTGTTTTGACGCATGCCAGAACCATCTAAACTGACATTCAAGTAGGCTGTAGTATTATCTATATTGCTTGCCCCGTCAAAGTCCATAGCCAAGAAAGATATTATTACTGGAGTTGGAACAGCTTCTGACAAGGTCACTGAAGGGCTTCCTTGAAAAGTAATATTCTCTACAACTGGTGCAGTATTCCCAATGGTCACGTTTGGCACAGCATTAGATGTCGAGCCCATTCCTGTGATTGTTCCTAGGTTTTTGAACCAGCCTATAAGTCCTGCGTTTGCTGTTGACGTTAATATGACTATAAAGAAGGCTATTAAAACCCACCTTTTTTTATTTGAGTAAATGTTCCACAACCTCTTAATAAGACTAAGAATTGTCCTGCTTATAAAATCTTTTACACTCAAGAATCACATAATCTTTTCAGCAGGATACATACTTTTTTTTATAAAAACAAAACAATAATCCAAAAAATTTATCCTTTTTTCTTTGCTTTCCTCTTTTTGTTGTAAAGCATGATAAGCACTATTACTACGAATAATATTACTACCCCAGTAATCGTCA
>JAUYDG010000126.1 GCA_030691925.1 Nanobdellota archaeon | reverse complement strand
AGATGAAAAATCATTCACAAAAAAACTGGAACTTTATGACATCGAAATCACGGAACCGGTAATCACAGGCAACCTACTTATAGGCGATGAAAAAAATTTTGAAAAAATCAAATCCAAAATCGAAAAGGGCATACCTTCTAGTGAAGCTGTAGAATATGCTAACAAAAGAAGCCTGGAAACGTTCAACTCAGCGCTATGGTTCTACAACCAAAACAAATTCAAATGCAACGAAACACTGCTAAACACCAACGCGCCAGAAAAAGCGTCAGCCATCATCCTGAAAGAAGAAACGCTGGACTTCTGCAGCGAAGACTTGCTTTACACGCTAAACAACCTTTCTTTCAGCCTAAGCTACAAGCTCTCAGCAGACCATTACAAAAACGAAAAATCTTCCATAACCTTCGAAGATTTGATGAAAAACCCTCTTCTAAAAGACCTCATGATATACTTAAAAAACGTTGAAAACAGCCGTGAAGAACTAAAAGAAGAAAAGACCCTAGGCTTTATCACGAAAACAAGGGACTATCTTTTAATTGATTTTTAGCCATAAAGTTTATATAATTCTAAGTTTCATAAATCCTAAGGAAAAGAGGTATCAATTTGGTAGAAGAAATCTTTGTTTTAAAAAAACCAAAAAAGAAAGAGGTTAAAGAAGAATACATAGAACTCCCTTTAGCAAAGCCTGCTTTTAGAAGATCTGTTAGACCTAAAAAAATTAAAACACCTAAACCCGCAAAAGTAAAACCATTCCTAAAAATAGAAGGTATCGATGAACAAGCGGTGGGCGATCTTAATTCTATAATCCGAAACTTCAGAAGAGAGCTAGATGACAAAGTCAAAGAAAAAGAGCTGCTACTAAACAAAAAACTACAAAAACAAATAGAAAAAAACAAAAACGAGCTGAAAAGAGCCGAAGTTAGAATAAGAAGAGAATACGAACAAAAACTAAGAATAACAGAAAAAACAGATATCAGAGCAAAAGTAAACAAAGAATTTGATAAGAGGCTAAAAGAAGAACTCGCCCAAAAACAAATAATCCTAGACAAAAAAAATGCCTTGATCTTAAAAAAACTAGAGGCTCAGCTTGGAAAAAACTTAGAATTGGAATTAAGGCAAAAACAAGCACTTATCAAAAAACAATTCGAAAAAGAATATCAAGAAAAGAAGGGAAAACTAACAGAAGAATACGAAAACAAAGGGAAAGATTTAAGGCAAGAACTGGCAAAAGTCTTAAGAACGAAGGAAGAAGATTATAAAGAGCAGAAAGAAAAAGATGAAAAGGAGGTGGAGAGGATAAGGCTGAACCTTAAGCAGCAAGAAAACCTCTTGAAAGAAAAATCCAAACAATTAGACATAAAATTCTCCACTAATGTTGAAAGATTAAAAAAAGAATTTGAAGCTAAAGAAAAAAAGCTCCAAGAAGACATTAACGCACTTTTTGAAAAAAAGATAAGAGAAGAATTAGACCATAAGGTTAATGTACAATTTGACAAAAGATTAAGCATTGCCTTAGCAGAAGCAATGAGTGACAAAGAAAAAGAACTGAGACACAAACTGGATTTGGAATACCAGAAAAAACTGTTCAACGCTGAAGAGGCTATAAGAGACGACTATCAGAAGCAACTAAAAGAAGAAAAAAACAAGTTCAAAAGTGAAACCGAATCCAGAGAAGCAGGCATGGACCTTATTGTTCAGGAAATAGAAAAAAGGGTTAGCTTAGAAAGACAGAAACTGAACAAAGATATAGCTGCTGAACGAGAAAAACTGAAGAAAGAATACGAAACAAACCTGAAAGAACTAAACCTGCTAAAAGAAGAATCGACCACGAAATTCCAATCTGAGAAAGCGGCTTTAGAACAACAATTCGAAACTAAACAGGCAGAGCTTGAAAAAATAAAAGCGGCTTTAGAACAGCAATTTAGAACCAAACAGGCAGAACTTGAGAAGATAAAAGCAACTGTAAAAGAAAGAGAAGAAAAACTTAACGAGATCGTAAACCAGAAATTAACCAAGAAACATGAAGAACTAATGAAAGACTTTGATAAAACTATAAGCCGGCGTTATGATGAAATAGAGGTCATCCTTAACATGCTAAGAAACAAAGTGGATGAGGATGTTAAAAAAGATGTAGACGCTGAGTTTGAAAAAATCAAAGGTAATATCAAATCAGAGATGACGGCATATTCCCAGAAATTCAAAGAACAAAAGAAAAAGGGCTGGTTCTCCTAAAAAAAGAAAAAAAGAAAATTTAGGTTTATAACTTGTGCTTCGCTTTAAGCGCTTTTGCTACCCTGTCGACAGCTACTACGTAGACAGCAGCCCCCATGCTTATCTTATGCTTGTCTGCAGCTTCTTTTGTTGCCTTGTAAGCGTCTACCATGTGCTTCTCTAACTTTTTGTCCACTTCCTCTTTTGTCCACTGTTTGCCTTCAAGGTTTTGCATCCATTCAAAGCAGCTTACCGTTACTCCGCCGCCATTTGCCAAGATTCCAGGTAGCCTAAAGATGCCCTTATTGTACATTATCTCGTCTGCTTCGTTTGTTGTTGCGCCGTTAGCTCCTTCAACTACTATTTTGGTCTTTAGCTTAGGTGCAGTCTCTTTTGTCAGCACTCCTTCTAATGCTGATGGCGCGAATACGTCACATTGCAGTTCTAGCAGCTCTTGGTCAGTTATATTCTTAGACCCTGGGAAATCAAGGACGCTTTTTTTAGGGCTTTTCTTCTCTTTCCACTCTTCTACTGCATAAGGATTCAAACCATCTGGGTTGTAGATGGCCCCTTTTGAGTCGCTTACTGTTATAACCTTTGACTTGAACTCATCATAGACGAACTTTGCAAAGTTCATTCCAGCATTTCCGAAGCCTTGCACGACAACCGTCGCTCCTTCCAGATTCAGGTTGAGGTCTTTTGCAGCTTCTCTTAACGTGAAATACATTCCTCTTGCTGTTGCCCTGTCCCTTCCTAGCGATCCTCCTTTGCCTACAGGTTTTCCTGTAACGACAGCATCTATCCTCTTATAAGGCTGTCCTGTCTGTTCTGCTATGACTTTGCTGTACTCGTCAGTTAGCCAGTCCATTATCTGTGGTGTTGTGTTCATGTCAGGGGCTGGAACATCTTTGAGTGGGCCTATAATATCTGCTATAGCCCTTGTATAGGCTCTTGTCAGCCTTTCTAGCTCTCCTTCGCTCATAGGTATCTTGGTCCCGTTCGGGTTATTTACATCACCTTTAGGGTCGCAGATTATTCCGCCTTTGCCTCCGCCTAATGGTATGTCCATCAGGGCGCCTTTGTAGGTCATGTCTTTTGACAAGGCTCTTACTTCTTCTTCGCTGACGTTGAAGTGGTATCTTATCCCGCCTTTTGCAGGTCCTCGCGCTGTGCTGTCCTGTACCCTGAAGCCTTCAAATACTCTTACACCGCCGTCGTCCATCCTTACCGGGAACTTTACAACCAGTTTCCTTTCATAACCGGTTATTATTTCCACTATCCCTTTTTCCAAGCCCAGATAACCTGCAGCCTTTACCAAGTTGCTGTTGATGTTATCCAGGTACTCTTTTCCAGAATTTTTTGACATTTTTGTTCCCCCATAGTTTTAAAATCATTTATCTTAATAAGAAGGTGCATATTGCCCTTTATAAATATTGTATACAATTTTAGCAAAAATTTTGGCAAAAATGGTATTTTTTAAAAGCAAAAAGTATATAAATGACTATAAACATTACGTATTTATGGCAGACATTTTGGATGATGAATTGAACCTGAAAATCCTCAAAAGGATATGCTCAGGAGAAGGAGTAAGCGTAAACTACAGCTACCTCTCAAAAAAACTAAAAAAACACAGGGAAACAATAAAAAAAAGGACAGAAGAGCTATTCAAGCACAAGATATTGAACAAGCCAATATTCCCTTTCTTCGGGCAGTTCAAAGAGCACGGCCTGATGGTCTTAGTACAGGCAGAGATACCGTTCAACGAACAGTTCGAAAATTGGATAAGAACAGATGACCATATCTTTGCAGCATACAGGCTAAGAAAAGGAGAATACAATGTGATGTTATTATTGTTCCACAGGAGCATACTAAGATACCAGCTCTGGAGAAGGGCACTAGTAAAAGAAGGAAAAATACCACCAAGAGACACGAGATACCCTTCAGCCTCCGCATTCTTCTCAACACAGATGATGATAAAATACGAGCCTTCGGCAGCAACAGCGCTGCTAAAAAAAATGCTAGAAAAAAATGGAAAGCTAACGCTAAACCAGTACAAGATAGACGAACTGGGCTTTGAGATACTAGAAAACCTGACAAAAGGGGAAGGAGTAAGGATAAATGAAGATTACTTAGCCAAAAGAATAGGGGTAAACAGAAAAACGATACGGCAAAGAATAAACAAACTATTAGACGCGCACATGGTTCTGAAGCCATTATGCAGGTTCCCAGCCTTCTTCTGCCCACCCGACCTGGTATTAATAATATCTCTGCTAGAGGTGAAAAAAAACGAAGAAGAATTAGAAGCATACTTCAAGCATGACCCGCACATAAGCATAGCATTCCAGATATGCCATGGAAGATACAACTACCTATTATTCGAAGTCTTCGAAGACACAGCAGACCACATAAGATGGGAACACGAGCTTAACAAAAAATTCGAAGACTGCCTAGGCGTAAGCGACGCAACATACCTAACACCAAACATGATGATAAACATAGACCAGCAAAAAGTATCGCTGGCAGTAATAAACAAAAAACTAGAACTACTAAAACATCCACAAAAAGAACAACCATGGAACCCACTGGCAAAACCATTATAAAAATAACAGTAAAAACCAATGCAGAAAAAAACGAGATACTAGACTTTGACAAAGAAAAAAATGCGTACAAGGTCTTAGTAAAAGCGCCACCAATAGAAAACAAAGCCAACAAGGAGATAATAAAACTATTCCACAAAAAGTACAAACAACCAGTAAAAATAATCTCAGGGCTGAAGGGAAAAGAGAAACTGATAGAAATAGGCTAAATTAGCCTCTTCAGCTTCTTTAACAACAACATCGTTCACACGTTTAGAAAAGTATATAAAACAAAAACAACCAATCTTGGACATGAGACACAAAAAACCTACGATCGCAATCGCCCAGATAAAATACTATGACATAAACAAAACACATAACGTTGAAAAAATAAAAAAGTATATACAACGGGCTAAACAGGCTGGGTCCGACATCATCTGCTTCCCAGAATCTTGTGTGAAAAAAAGAGGTCGCATAGACCTGACTGACAGATCCATAAAGGCTATACGGGCTGAGTGCAAAAAAAATTCTATCTGGTGTATAGTAACAGAAGATGTTAGAATCGGCAGCAAAGACTACAACATGTCCATACTCATAGACAGAAACGGGAAAATAAAAGGATGCTATAAAAAAATAAACCTTTACGGGGACAGAGTAAACTCTGGAGACAAAATAGGGGTTTTTCAGACAGATTTTGCAAAAATTGGCATTGCAATATGCTGGGACCTAACGTATCCCGGACTGTTTAACGTGATGAGAAAAAAGGGCGCTGAAATAGTATTCTGCCCAGCACAATGGAACTACGACCTGGTATCCTATAAGAGCAGGCATAAACACTGGGAAACTCTGTTGCTAAGATCGATAACACTGACCAGGGCTCATGAAAACGTATTCTACGTAGCGCTATGCAACCCGGTAATGGAATCAAAGACCCAAATCTCATACTCGGCAATTGCAAGCCCGCACAGGATTCTCAAAGAGATCATTGACAAAGAAGGGCTCATCACCGCAAAAGTGGACCTAGGAGAGATTAAAAAATTCAGAAAATATTACTCAAAATAACTTTTTTCCACTAATGCTTATGATTACGCTTTTTATGATACCTTTTCAAAAAATCTAGAACAAAGCCAACTAGCTTCTCATGCTCATTATTAACAAAATCAAGCGAAGGATTAGAGTTAATCTCTAAAACGAACCATTGACCATCTTTTTTAAGCAAATCCACACCGCAAATATTTATATTAGTCGCTTTTACCACTTTCTTAATTATCCCTCTCAATTTCTTATCGACCTTGAACTTATCGAACTTCTTGCCGTAAACGCCTGTGCACTTCCAGTTCTTGCTTTTTTTTATGATGGCCTGGACTATCCTCTTATCAATTAACGTAACCCTGTAGGACGGAGGAGATATGAACTCCTGAGCGACTATAGGCAATCTGTCACAATCTATCTTCAAAAACTTTTTTATTACCTTCAAGGCCTGCTCAAGATTATCTGCCTTTTCAACAAATTCGCCCATCGTGCCATAAACGCGCTTGATCACTACAGGCCACTTCCCGAACTCTTTCAATTCAGCCCTGGCAATATTAACATTATTCGATAAAAGGATAGTATCCGGAGTCGGAATGCCATGCTCCCTGCACTTGATATAGAACATCCACTTGTCTTCAGTGTAATAAAAAATGCGAGAAGTGTCAATAACCTTTTTTCCAAGCTCCTCGATAGTCTTTAAGGACTCTATCACAAAATCCTCAGCCGTATCATTGTACACGAGATCACATCTTTTTACCTTGCTCTCAAACTCATCCTCGTTTATCTTCTTGAACAGATTGAACATAACAAGGTCTATGCCCTTCTTTTTCGCTAACCTAAGAAAAAGCCGCTCTTCCTTACCAATCTTCCTGGCAGCAAAAATATAACCTATAACAATCCTCTTTGACTTTTTAATACAAAACACCTCAGTTTTTCAAACGAATTTAGACATGTGATAATATGCTGTTTAACTTATTAAAGTTTCTTTTTAACAAACAACCAGTAAAAATAATCTCGGGGTTGAAAGGAAAAGAGAAGGTAATAGAAGCCTCTGAATAAGATTCTTTTATGCTATTCTTTTGTATTTTTGTGCATATAATTCTAAAGTTATCTTAGCATTCGGTTCAATATCTAACTCTTGTAATGCTACGCTTGGCGGAACCCACAAATAGGATTGCGCCTCGTCATTTAATGCTACCCTTCTTCTCCCTGCTATAACTACATTATCGGTAAAAACTCTGTGTGTCCCAGGTATAAAATAACCTCCACCTCTGATTTCGTCAAAAGTACAGATACTTTCTTTAATATTCGCTTCCAATCCTGTCTCTTCGCACACCTCTCTTTTTAACGCGTCAGCTAACCTCTCATTTCTTCGAACTTTCCCGCCGACCATAGAGAACCTGTCACCCCACTTGTGAGTCTGTACCATCAAGACCTCTCTTTCTTGCCCCTTTTTGTACCTCTTACTGCTATTATCAACGATGATCGCACCGACAGCAATAATCGAGCCGTGCAGAGCAAGATCCTGAACCATTCCGTAAATATAACGTTCATCTTGTGGGATTATCGGAGGCGGATAATGCCCATTTTCTGAGATGTAATCAGCCAATTCTCGTGGTTTCCATACAGAATTCTGAGGCGCATACGCAGGATGATCGCTAAGCTTTTCCATAAACAAGTGCCTAGTATTTGTAAGCTGATCTATCGCTAGCTCATAAGAAGCACTCGTTCCCAGCGTCCCATCCGGATTAATATAATAACTGAATCCGTCTGGTCCTAGTTCAGATATTTTTTTGAGGTATAATAACTCAGTTACTCTTGGGTCCGTGCTTCGATCGCTAGCCAAGTGGGCAAAACCGTCTGTCTCTCCAACAATTTCTGTTATTTCTGGAGCGATAACTTCTATCCCTACTTCTTTAAACAGTTTTGCTGTCTCACTTATCTTATCAAAATGTTTCCTAAAACTTCCATGCAGAACACATCTTATATTTTTTTTCAGATCCATATATCAGGACGGATACTTGCACCCTATAAAAATTTTACTGCTACCGAATCCTATTTAAACCAAAACTATATAAATATTAAAAAAGTAAGAAACTTTGATGCAAAAAGACCTGATAATAGTAAGCCTAGGCGGCTCATTAATCGTCCCAGAAGAAATAGACGTCGAGTTTCTAAAAAAATTCAGAGCGCTGATACTAAAATATATAGGGGAAGGAAAAAAATTCATACTAATAACCGGCGGAGGAAAGACCTGCAGGAAATACCAGAAAGCAGCAGGAGAAATAAGGCCGTTAGAAGAAGAAGACCTGGACTGGCTGGGCATACACAGCACAAGGCTAAACGCCCATCTGATAAGAACTATATTCAGGGAAGTAGCGCACCCGAAAGTCATTAAAAACCCAACGGAAAAAGAAAACTTCAAAGAACATATACTTGTCGCAGCAGGATGGAAGCCAGGGTGCTCAACAGACTACGACGCAGTGCTATTAGCCAAGCTTTACAAAGCCAAGAGGCTGGTAAACCTCACAAATATAGAATACGTCTACGACAAAGACCCTAAAAAATTCAAAGACGCAAAACCAGTAGAAAAAATATCCTGGGCGGACTTCAGAAAAATAGTTGGTGACGAATGGGATCCTGGGCTGAACATGCCATTCGACCCTGTAGCATCTAAAGAAGCGCAAAAGCTCGGTCTGGAAGTTGCAATAATGAAAGGCTCAGACCTAGAAAACTTTGAAAACTACATAGAAGGGAAAACCTTCAAAGGGACGATAATTTCTTAAGATGGAAATCGAAGCAAAATTCCTAACCCGACCAGGAATATTCAAAAAAATATCAGAACTAAAAGACATAGCAGGCTACAAAATAAAAGAAATCATTGACATAAAAGAAGAAGACACTTACCTGGACACCGAAGAATTAGACCTGCACAGGCAGGAACTAAGCTACAGGATAAGAAAACAAGACAACACGTTCTTAGTAACATTGAAACAAAAGCCTGTAAGGACAGGAGCGATATACTCAAGAATAGAAGAAGAAGAATACATAAAAGAAGAGGACATACCAAAAGTCTACGACTACTCCTTAAACATAAAGCCGGTACAAGAGGCAAAAAAACTGGCCGAAGGCAAAAAACTGCAAAAAATATTCACCATAGACAAACACAGGAAAAGGATAGTCATAACAAAAGGGAACTTCATGATAAAGCTGGACATGGACACAATACAATTCCTGATAGAAGGGCTAAAGGAAAAAGAACACGAGCTTGAGATAGAATCAAAAAATACGCCGATGGAAGAAGTTGAAAAAATCCAAGGCTTTCTAAAACAAAAATTCGGAAAAAAACTGAAGCCATCAAAACGCTCCAAATACGAAAGAGGCTTAGCATTACTAGCAAAGTCCGGATAGTAAGGCTTTTAAACTAAGCCCCAAATCCTTCTTTTATTCGGGGGATTTTAAAATGGCAGACAAATGCGGAATAGGATACGTAAAAAAAGGCAGTATAAAACCAAAAACAGTAGATGAGCTTTACGAGCATAATGGTGACTTGGTACAAGTAGACTCTTACGGCTCGATAACAGACTTGGTACTGAGAAGAAAAATAACGGGAAGGATGGAAATAGTCGAAGCATCTAAAAACAAAGAATACTATGGCCAACAAAAAGAGTTGATATGGGGGATAAACTGCACTAAAGGCTTCTACAGGTTCGTAACAATAAAAGAAAACTACACAATAGATGACCTTGCAGAAGAATGGTCAAGAGGTCATTCAGAAAAGAAGCTAAAAGAAAAAGAGATAAAAAAGGAATTTATGCCATTAGAAAAAATAACAATACTTGAATGCTATCATGAGGGTAAATAAAAATGAGCAAATTAGAACTAATACTCGACAAAGAAGTTTACAAGCCAGGAGAGAAAGTAGAAGGAAGCCTATTATTAGACCTTAAGAAGGATACAAAAGTCAGAGATGTGGTCATTAGCGTTTACGGAAATGAGCGTACACACATAACAAGAACACATGGTTCAGGCAAGAATCAGCACACGGTAACATATACAGAAGATGTAGAAGTAATAGATGAGCCACAAAGCCTTATAGGCCAGTTCGACAAGACTTACCAATTAAACCCTTATGATAAAGGCAAAAATATAGTCCTACCATCAGGACAGCACAATTTCAAATTCTCATTCCAGCTGCCAAATGACGCAACACCAACCTATGACGGGGAGCATGCAGAAGTAAAGTACGAGCTTTCAGCAAAAGTTGACATCCCATGGAGGCTGGACATCAAACAAGGCAAGGAGATACATATACTGCCAAAAGACGCTTCTTCAGAAAAAGGTGTGTCTGCGCTGATAAAAGAAAAAAGCGGCAGCAGCGTCCTGCCACAAGCACTGTCTCCAGACATAGACATGGCAGTACATCTTAGCAAAACAGAACTTACAAGAGGAGAATACCTTGAAGGGAAAGTTGCAGTAACGAACAAATCAGGCAAAACAATAAGAAACTTAAAACTAGAGCTCTACGCGAATGAGCATGCAGAAGCAGAGGGCTATACAGAAGACTCAGCAGTCATGAACCGCAGCGAAACAATACCTGTCAGCCAGCCAGAACTGAACTACTTTGAACAAAACTTCAAATTTCAAATACCAACAGGCATTATGCCCACTATGCAAAGAGAATATTTCAATATCGAATGGCATTTCAAAATAGGACTAGACGTTGCAAAAGCTGCAGACTTAGAAACCGAGGCTGATATAACAATAAAGTAGGATGAACCAAACCAAAATCAGGGGCAGAGGTATGGCAACATATTTATTTTGCTTTCAATGAGAACACGTTCTCAATACGCTCTTCTATAACCTTACCATCATTGGCATCAAGCTTGATGTTCCATATCTTCAAAGTGCTGGTAAGATGCGTAACATTCCAAATGACCCGGCCATTAAACCTTTGCAAGACCACTATTATCTTAGCCGGATAATCCCCTGCGTAATGCTTTTTCCGGTAATCTTCCACTATACCCATCATCTTATCAAAGCCAACCTTGACCTCATTGAGCTTTAATTCCTCAACGTCTGACTTTTCCTTCTGGAAAACATCATCCTCACCTTTACGCTGCACACTTTTATCCAGGACAAAAGTAGTGATCTTATGCTTCTTAGGCTGATAATAATCCATCTCCCAATCACCAACAT
>JAUYDG010000061.1 GCA_030691925.1 Nanobdellota archaeon | reverse complement strand
TGTGGAATTATGGTGTCATACCAAGATTGCCAAAGAAGGAATGCCTGGAGGGTTATTTAGCTTGTACAGTTAGCATTAACATTATGGCAGAAAGTTTTAAATAGGGTTGAAATCTCAATTAATAAAATAAAATTTTAGGAGAGGTTCAAAAATGGAAATGGATAGACCGTTAGATACGCTGAACATTGCAAGGAATAAAAGAGTTATAGTAGAGCTGAAAAACCAGAAACAGATAATAGGGACTTTGAGGGCTTTTGACATACACATAAACACCGTGTTAGACAATGCAGAAGAGCATGTCGAAGGGCAGTTGAAAAGAAAATTGGGCAATGTGTTCATAAGGGGGGATACGATAATTCTTATCTCACAGGCCTAAAAGGTTTTAGAAAATGACTAAAGGAACACCTTCAATGGGCCGGAAGTCCGGCAAGAAGAATATGATCCATTGCCGTAGATGCGGAAAGCGGACATATCACATTAGGAAGAAGAAATGTTCCAGTTGTGGTTTTGGCAATGCTAAAAGGCTTAGGAATTATTCCTGGCAGAAGAAGTAAAATTCTTAAATACTAAAAAACAATGGTTTCTTATAATTGCGGGAGTGCCGGAGCGGCCAAACGGACACGGTTCAGGGCCGTGTGGCTTAGTGCCTACGCAGGTTCGAACCCTGTCTCCCGCAATTAACTTCTATTAAGTAGTAACAAAACGAAAGATTTATATACAATAAATATCATCTTTTTCCAATATGACATTCATAATCGGATATCAAGGAAATGATTTTGCAGTCATCGGAACAGACTTATGCAGCAGAAACCTTTTTGGAAGATATTCATTAAAAGATAAATTAAAGAAGAGTAAAACAGAATCTCACTATATTGCATGGTCTGGGATAATGAACACTTTTGAAGAAGAAGAATTATATTCTAAACCATTAGAAAAATTGATTTTAGAAGCTTCTGATTTACAGATGAAAGTACCTACAAAAATGCGTGCAAATGCTATAATTGTCGCCCCAGAACATAATCAGATCTATTACTGGGGAAATAATCCTAATACTAGAGTAAAATTAAAACAAGATAGTTTGATAACTTTAGGCATAGACTTAACATTATTTGGTATCCCTTGTGAAAAATTGAAGAACCGTCTTAATCCTAAAGAAATTGCTGATAAGCTAATGCAGGTAGTGTTACTAGTGGGAGAATATTTCCCCCAATATGTTAATGGCGTAGCAGTTTATACAATAGAACATGGCAGTATCCGAGAACATTATCATTCAATAAAAGCAGCCGCATATCTCATTTAACCAACAATGAATGCAGAACTGCTCATAAACGTGTTTATGGATTATCTAGAAGCAAAAGACTTAGGAATAGTCAAAAACTACTTGTTAAGAGAAATATCGTTTAACGATTAGGTTAAAAGAAATTTTTCAAAAAACTTTTAAACGCTTACTCTCTTAAGAATATCATTATGCGGGAGTGCCGGAGCGGCCAAACGGACACGGCTTAGGACCGTGTGGCTTAGTGCCTACGCAGGTTCAAATCCTGTCTCCCGCACCATATTTTGTATTCGGAAATTCCGAGCAGAAGATAGGAAATTTTACACAAACAAAATTGGAGGGATACTGATGAAGAACGCAATTAAAATGCTTTTATCGTTGCTTATTGGAGTGGTGGCGATGGGGATAGCGAAACTTGTTCATCCAAGCTGGAATATAAATCATTTGTTGATATTTGGGTTGATAGTATTTGCAGTAACATTCGTATTATCTTTATTGTTGAAAAAAAATAACATGAATAATAATATGTTTAGGGATGGAATAGGTTTTTGGATAGGGGGAGGCGTTTATAGTCTGATAAATATGCTTATGAATCTTAAAAACGCACCCCAAACTAATATTTTATTTTATAACTATTTAATAACAGGGGTTGCTATTTTTGGTTTAATTTTGAATATAATCTTATTGAAAAAAAGCTAAACAAAATAACAAAAAGTTTAAATATTCCAAGACCAAAACAAGAATAAATACTACAACAACAAGACTGCACATTGAACCAGACGTGGAGTTCCTGTCTCCCGCAGGTATAACTTTTAAACAAGAAAAAGGTTGGGCATGGTAAAAAGGATTTTTTTAATTCACGGGTGGGAAGGCAGCCCTGAAGAAGGGTGGAGGCCGTGGTTAAAGAGAGAATTGGAAAACAAAGGGTTTAGCGTGATTGTTCCGGCAATGCCTGACACGAAACACCCCAAAGCTGATGCTTGGGCGGGGCATTTGATAAAAACAGTCGGAGTTCCAGGCAGAGATTGTTATTTCGTGGGGCATAGTTTGGGTTGTATAACAATCTTAAGGTATCTTGAATCGCTTAAGAAAGGGCAGGAAGTTGGCGGTGTTATTCTTGTTGCAGGCTTTACTTCTAACCTGGGATACACGGAATTAGAGAGCTTCTTCACAAATCCCATAAACTGGGAAAAGATAAAGTCGCATTGTAAAAGATTTGTTGCTGTTAATTCTGATAATGATCCTTATGTTTCGCTGCATTACGGGGATTTTTTCAAAGAAAAGCTGAACGCAAAATTGATTGTAGAGCACAACATGAGGCATTTTAGCGGTGATGATGGAATAACGCAGTTACCCATAGTATTAGACCAGCTATTGAAAATATTAAAAGATAGTTAGAGGTATTTTATTACTCTTTTTCCAGTAAGACAACCATCAGGTTTTGGTAGAAGGCTAGTATCGCGAAGTATATTAGGATGCTCATTATTGCTGCCGCTTTAAAGTCTATAAGCCTGGTTATGTAGGAGTCTAAGTATAGTATCGGTATTATTATCAGCAGGCAGGAGAGGTGTATGGGCAGCAGCACTCTAAATCTTTTTATTCCTGTTTTAAACGACCTTTTTATTGATCCCCATAGCTTGTACTTGTTTAGCATGACATAGGCTATTATCGTGAAATATGATGTGAAGAGCACTATGGCAAAGAGTAATGCTATTAAGGTGTATGATGTTTCTGGCGCAGCTTCAGATATGCCATAAAGCTTTATGATCAGGTTTAGGAATAGCGCTTTGACTTGGGCTACTAGATAATAAAAAGATGGAAAAAGTATCAGCAAGGCCGGTATTGTTATGATTGAAAAGTTCAACGTGTATTTCCAGTAATTCTCAAATACATCCTCTAGGCCTATTTTTTTCTTTAAAGAACTGTAAGTTATCCTCCATTCCACGCTTTGGAAGAAGCACCATATCAGGAAGAAGGCTATGATAGAGGCTATAGTGACTATGAACACCATCCTGTATGACTGGTTTATAACTGCTAGTGATTCGTTGAGCTTGTTGAGGTCTGTTATACTTACGTCTTCAGAAAGGACTGACTCTAATTCTTGGAGCTGCGGGGCATAAGCGTATATTGCAAGGACGTATTCCTGTATCTTTTTGCCTGTGAAGTATAATAATGAAAATGTTGTTGCTGCGAAGATTAAGTTTATGAATATCAATAAGTGTATATTCCTTTTCAGAGTTTGGGCAGTTTTTTCAAGAACTTGCATCTTATTGTACCGCAATGCTGTTATCGCCGGCTATTTTGGGCGTTAGGTATAAGTTGTCTTTTGTTATGCAATCGCCATAATTAGTGTTAGTGCATGCGCTGTTGCAGCTGTTAACATTTGTATAGTCCGATTTGTATTTGTAGTTCTTGCCTGTGTAAGAGAAGTCAGAGCATCGTTTTCCCTTGTATTCTGTTGTTGGTGATATGCAGAATGCTTGTGAGCCTGCTTGGTTCTCGCATAGCAGCACTTGTCCTTCCTGTGCTGATTTCTCTAAGATTTTTATATTGAGATTGTAGGTATAGTCTTTTTGTGTCTCTTTATCTGCTGCTCCTATTTCTATTGTTGATTTGTCTGCTACACCAACAGCGGATATTGGGGTATCTTTAAAGTTGCAGATTGTTGAGCCTTCGCTTTCTCCAATTTTCGCAGCCCCTTTTTCAAATTCGCCAGATTTGGCTAAGTCTGTTTCATAATAAAAGTGGCAAGATGACACGGGTTTGTCGAATACGAATCTTTTTATCTTATATATCCCGCCTGTTTCTAATTCGATTTCTTTTTGGATTTCAGTTATGCTTAAATCTTTTTCTTGGTCTGAAGGGGTTATAATGACTATTTTTGTTAGTTGTAAAGGTTTGATTTCTTCAGGTTTTGTTGTTTCTGCAACGGGTTTCGCTGATGCAGTGGTTTTGCCTTCGCATGTTTTTTGGCACTTTTCGAACACTAAGCCTCCTTTTCCCTCTTCAGCCTTGTTTTCTCCGCATGCCTCTTTGAAGTATGTATCCTCTTTTGGTATAGTGTTGAACTCTTTTGCGGCATCTCCGCAGTTGCTGCATAATAAGTACATGAGCCCTTTGAAGTAGGCTATTTCTTTTTTGTCTTCTGTTTTAACATTTTTTATTTTTTCTATCCATGAGGTTGGCAGCTGGTCCGTAGGATAGAATGGGTCACTTGTTGCTATCTCTTTGTCTTCGCATCTTTCTACGCCTTTGGAGTATACTTCGCTGTAAGCTGTATCTTTTTCAGAGAATGTCCTTGCCTTTACTTTGAAGTCCTCGTATTTCTGGTCTGTTTCGCAAGTCCCGTAGCAGCATACCACGTTTTTGTATCTTTCTTTTACTGCTGTTACCGATTGTCTTCCGCTGCATGTCTGGTATTGTTCGCAGACTTTTCCCCCCTCATCTTCGCATAATCCGCCGACTACGCTTCTGTACACTTCAGGGTTGCTCTGTGCCAGCTCCCCTAGTTTCATCCAGCAGTCTCCCAGGAAGGCTCCTTCCTTATTTTTTCCGCATGTTCCTACTTTTCTCCAGAGGCTTTCTTCAGCGCTTCCTTTTCCTGTCGCGGGGTTGACTATTGAGCATATTTTGTCTATCTGCGCTTGGGGTATGTAACCCCTTACGTCTGATCTGCATGCTTCTTCTGTTTGTACATTTTTGCTCAGCTCCTGCTGCATTATGTAATTGTTGACTTGGTTTATTCCGAAGCTTGTTGAAATAACTCTCCCTATGTTGCATTCGTGCTTTCCGTTTATGACTACGCATATTTCTTTATAGCCTTGCTCTTGGGTGAAGAGAGTTGATTTGTCTACGAATCCTTCCGGGTCTAGTGTGCCGCTGCATTCGGAACAGATATAGGTTTTTGTGCCTTTTTTCACGTAAACCTTATAATCCAGTTTTTGTGCGCCTGCATAGATGTGATAGTAGAGCTTATAGACTGATTCTTGTCCTGTCTGCGTGTATAATGGCTGTTCTTCTATGTAGGCTGTGAACTGTATCGGGTTTTGTGCCTTAGTGACGTCTTCGAGTATGTCTCCTACTATAGGTATTTTTCCGTATATCGCTTTTTCGCATACCATAGCTCCGATTTCTTCTGAGGATCTTCCCCTATATGCTGCGAATACGGATTTGGCATAATCGCCTGTGAAGTAGTCGAGTGTTTTTTTCGCGTTATCTACCCCTCCTTTTACTCCTGTAAGGTATTCTCCTCCGCCGCCTCCTGCTACGAAGTCAAAAAGGTTCCCTCTTGCCAGGCCTATTAGCGTCATCGCTTCTCTCCAAAGTATTTGGCATATGAATATTGACCTTATCCTGTCGCAGACTCCTACTGATTTGTCGTCTTGCAGGGCTGATTGCAGGCAGTTTACGTATCCTTGGAGTATTGACCTTATGTTTTTTAGTGCTGCGAGTATCCCGCTTAGGCATACCGGCATTATTACACCGCCTTTTATGTTAGGTAAGCATAGTATCAGTGAGCCTATGAGGCCTGATCGTATTACATCATCGTTTGGCACTCTGTATCTTCCTGCGAGGTTGCATCTTGATGCCGGGCACATTACCGGGTCGCAGGCGTTGAATAGTATCTTGCATTGTCCTTCGCTCATGACCATTCTGCAGTCTACGTCTGTTGCTCCGGTTCCGCTTGTGAACAGCTTGCCCATGTCATACTTGTAGCCGCCCCAGTTGTAGTTTTTTGTTCCTCTCTTGTATTCGTCTTGCATCTCTATCATTCTTCTTTTGATGTCTTTGAATTCAGAGGATTGCGGGTTTATGTCAAACAGTTTTTGGTCACCGTCTTGTTTTCCGTTTTCGTTCATGTAGAACTTTCTGTCTGCTCCTGCAGACCATACTTCTATCGAGTCTACTTTTTTGAAGTATACTAGTGTGAGTGCTGAGCCGTAAGTGGCTCGTGAGTTTAGGCATTGGTTTCTGTAGTTTCCTGGGCCTAAAGGTATTTGGTTGCAGTCTTGGAGCCCGACAGCGACGTCTTCATTTGGTGAGAATCTTACTTCGCTTCTGCCTGACTCGTCTCCTGCTTTCCAGTTTCCGTAAGACCCTTCTATTTTTTCGAGTTTGCCCTCAAGTGTCAAGACATACCACTGCGCTTTTTCACCCTCTCCAGATCTGAATTTTGCCCCTTCATGTGCTACGTACTTGTTATTTGAATCGTACATTGCTCCGCCAACAAAGTAGTAGGCACTATTATCTTGCAGGGAGAGGCTTCTTCCGCTTAGTTTAGAATTGGTATCATAACCGTATTTCAGGTCGCTGAATTTTACGCCGTCTGGGGGCTGTATTTTGATTTCTTCTCCTGCTTTGGCTGGTGTGCCTTGTTCTCCTGGTTTTGTGCCTTCTTGTTTCTCTGGTGTTTTGCCGCTTACTCCTTGGAAGAAGGACATTACTGTGAAGACTGCTGCTGTTGCCAGGCAGACTTTGGTCCAGCCTTCTACTAGTGTTTGTAGTTTAGTTATTGTGTTGTCTAGCTTTTTTATCAGTTCTTGTGTTTTGTTTATCTTGTTTTGCAGCTCTTCTGGCGTGTATTGAATAAGCCTTTTTTCTACCGGGATGTGTACTGAGAAGTAGGTTGTTGTTTTCCCTTTTCCTGTACCTGGCAGTATGGTTATTATTGCTTCCTGGTCTGTTGTTATTTCCTTAAGCTCTAGTATTGTGCGGCATATATTCTCTGGGGTATTTACTTTTAGTTCTACTGTGTTAATTCTTTGTTGTTGGTCGCAGTCTCTTGCTCCCATTACCCATAATCTGTCTCTTGTTATGCTTGATATCGTGCATTTGCAGTTTTTGCTGCCTATTTTGTCCCCTTTGCGGTAGTCGTATACAACCCCTCCTTCTTCGATTTTGGCTATGAACTCTGCCCCTTGGGTTTCTATGCCTTTAATGCCTTCCAGTTCTATGCTTTCCAGGCTTCTTAGTGCTTCTTGGAAGGTTTCTTTTTCAACTTGGTATGATTTTATGCTGCTTGTGCTGCTATCTTTGTATATCTCGCATTTTGTACTTGTGCAGCTTTCTATTTTTTGTTTAATGTCTGCTAT
>JAUYDG010000045.1 GCA_030691925.1 Nanobdellota archaeon | reverse complement strand
TACGTTTGGCCTTATCCATCCCATGTCTTTTGCCAGCCAGTACAAGCCTATCATCAGTATGAGCAGGGCTATTGTCGAGCCGCCTGCGCAGCAGCTGTGGTAGTACACTTTTGACTCCCCGAATTTTTTTCCCATTTGTTTGCCGAAATCTTCCCAGTGTCTTTGGTCTTTGACTTTTGCCATTTTTTTCACCTCATTTTACCGCTGCATAAATCATAGGCAATGCTATGGTAGCGTCACAAATGACATCCACGCATTTTCCTTTCTCGCTTAGTTTGCCCCAGGATATCCCTTCTCTCAGCTCTGCTCCTGAGCTTCCTCCCGGCTCCGGCCTGTCCATCGTTATTTGTATCCCGTAAGATGCGCCTTTTGTCAGCTGCATCGCCTGCTGGATATAGTTTTTTGGGACTCCGCCGCCTACGTATATCACTCCTGTTTTTTTTGCAGTCCATGCTATGTCCATGATTTCTTTCAGGTCTTCGAACGCTTTTAGCTTCACTTCTTCCCCTTTTGCGAGGTGCCCCCACATCATAAGGCCTATTCCTGAGTCTGCTATTCCCGGGCAGAATATCGGTATCTTTTTTTCATAGCATGTTTTGAGTATTGATTCTTTTTTTATGATGCTTCCTATTTTCCATAAGAATTCCTTTATGTTTGTCTCGTTTTTTAGTTCGTTGAAGTTTTGGTTGAAGAATTTTTCCAGCTCTTCGTATACTTTGTTGGGCATGAAGGTTTCGTATATTCGGTCTATGCCTTTTTTGTGCAGCTCTTTGTCATCTATCTGAGATGTTCCTTGGTAGTGTTCGAAGCCTAAAGCTTCTACCATGTCATGTGTGAGGTTTGCCCCTGTTGTTACTAAAGCATCTATGTAGCCGTTCTTCAGCATGTCTATTATTATGTTTTTCATGCCTCCAGGCACCATGGCTCCTGCTAAGCCTAGGAATTTTTTGCAGTCTTTGTCCTGTTTCATCTCTTTCAGTATTTCTGCGGCTTTTGCTATTCTTCCTGCGCCGAAGACTCCTGATTTGGACATTTCTTCGACTAGCTCTTTTACTTTCATTCCTGGCTTGATGTCCATCTGTTTTACTGGTCTCATAATCTATATTTTAGAGAATAAGCTTTATAAACGTTTTTCTGCTGGTAAAAAAGTATGGTAAGTTTATATGACCGGATACTTGTAGGTATTACCGGTTCCAAAGAGGATGATTGGAAGAGCAAACTGGAAGAGATCCGCAGGTTTAAGATTTACGAAGCGGCCTTGTTTCTGGAGAAGTTCACCAGACCACAGAGGCAAAAGATATACAAGGCGTTGTTAGCGTCTGATATCAGGAAAATACCGCTCGTCCACATAAGGAATGATATGGAAAAAGGCGAGCTTGATTTCCTTGCTGAAAACTTCAACCCCCCCTATTTTACTATCCACGAAAGCAGTTTTAGAATCCTGGGCAAGTGGAAGGGTTTTTACAAGCAGTTGTTTTTAGAGATGAATGCGGACAATCGCATCCCTAAGCCTGTTGATGTCAGCAAAGTAGGCGGTTTCTGCGTAGACCTCTCCCATTTCAAAAAGTCTGAAGTAAGCAAGACTCGAGAGTTTTATTATATTACAAGAAGGAATGATGTTTCACGTTATTTTGCCTGTAATCATTTGAATGGCTACTCTTATGGGAGGAATGCGGACATGCATTTTGTAGAAGGCTTGAAGGATTTTGCTTACCTAAAAACGCTGCCTAAGTTCCTGTTTGGGAAGGTTATTGCTTTGGAGACTGATAACAGCATTTCTGAGCAGTTAAAGTTTAAGCGGCACTTAGAAGATTTGTTAAGCCCATTGTTAGGGTAAATGCGCTATTTTTTTAGATGTAAGCTCTATCACTGCTTCGCTGTGTGTTGTCTGCGGGAAAAGGTCGAATAAGGCAGCGCTTCTGATGCTGTAATCTTTGAACTTCAGCAGGTCTTTTCCCAATTGGTTTACGTTGCAGGATATGTATACCATCGCTTCTGGTTTTAGATTGTTTATCTGCTCTATCGTTTTTGGGTGCATCCCTGATCTTGGCGGGTCCATTATGATGAACAATGGCTTTGGTAGCTCTATTCTTTTTAGGTACTTGGCGTCCAGAGCTGTTGCTTTTGCGTTTTGTATGCTGTTTTTTTCTATATTCTTGTTTGCAGATTCTATGGATAGCCTGTCGCTTTCTATTATCGTTACGTGTTTGAACAGTTCTGCGTTGTTTATCCCGAATGTCCCCACTCCGGCATAAAGGTCCAGTAAGCAGGCATTTTTTGTGTCATATCCTTTTAATAAGTTGTGGCAGTGTTCGTGCATCTTCTCTGCCATTTCAGAGTTGTTTTGGAAGAAGCTTTGTACCGGGAATATGAATTCTTTGCCCAGGTATTTTTCCCTTAGCATGTCTTTTCCTTTTACAACGAAGAAGTCTTCTGATATGCTTGTGTCACTTTCTGGTTTGGTGTACGTTATTATTATGTTGTTTGCTGTTGTTTTCTTGGCGAATGCTTTTATCGTTTCGATGGCTTCTTTTATCCTGTTTGACTTTTCGTTAAGTACGAATGATATTGAGGAGTCATCATCAGGGGTTCTTATCACTGAGTAGCGGAGCGTGCCGGTATGCCTTACCACGTCAAAATAGTCTATCTCTTTGAAGAAGTCTCTTATTTCTTTGATTAGTAAATTTAGTCTTTCGTTTGATATCACGCATTTTTCGACGTCTGCTGTTTTTTTCCACTGCTCTTTTTTTCTGAAGCCTAAGCCTTTGCTGTGGAAGATCATGTCCATCCTGTTCCTGTAGCCGTATTCTTTGCCTGAAACTGTTTTTATGTCACTGAAGTGTATGGCGTTTGCCAATGCTTTTTTCTTGTTTTCTAACTGCATGGGGTAGTCTATATGTTGTGAGGAGCATCCTCCGCAGTTGTTGAAGTACGGGCATAATGGTTCCATGCTCAATAGCCTTGGCATCAGCTTTATAAATATTTCCGGGCTTATGGTTTGTTATGTACAACTGTTATGCGGTTCGTTATCATGAGATTGCCTTGAAAGGTAAGAACAGGGCTTTTTTTGAGAGGAAGCTTGCTGAGAACATAAGGGTTTGCCTTAAGCGTAACAGGGTTCTTTTTGACAGGATAAGGAGACCTAGAGGTAGGATTATTGTTCATACCAGAGAGGATTGCAGCGCCCTTAAGTATGTTTTTGGTATTAGCAGTTTTAGCAGGGCAGTAGAACTTGAAGCGGATATTGATAAGATAAAGGATATTGCTTTGCATTTTTACACTAAAGGCAGTTTTAAGGTTTCTGCCCAAAGGTCTGACAAGAGGTTTTCCCTTTCATCCCAGCAGATTAATGAAGATGTTGGCAGGTTTATCATTGGCAAGACAGGAGCGAAGGTGGATTTGGAAAGCCCTGATGTGGATATAGGCGTTGAGATTTTTGATGGCAATGCCTACGTGTTTACTGAAAGGACTGATGGCCTTAGCGGGTTGCCTATCGGTACTGCCGGGAAGGTTGCTGTCCTATTAGAAAGTGATAAGAGTATTGTTTCCGCTTTTTTGATGCTGAAAAGGGGATGCTCTGTTGTTTTTGTCAAGAGGAAGGACATCGATGTTAGTGTTTTGGATAAGTATTCTTACGGCTCAAAGGTGAACGTTGTTGATGAAATACCTTTTGATGTTAAGGCCTTGGTTGCCAATGATATGATGGGCAGCGTCAGGAGCTATGATACCAAGCTTGTTGTCTTGAGGCCTTTGGCTAGTTTCACGAAAGAGGGCATTGGAAGGTTTTTGAAGGGTTTATAGCCGGATTTGCTTTTCAGCCCGCAGTAGTGAATCGTATTATCTATTTTTGCGTGGTGTCTCGATTAATCACAACAATCTTTATATACATACTAACCCAATAATATAATTATTAGGTTGTGGCGCATGAGAAAAAAATCCTTTTTTCTTGTGCATCGTTAAGATCAGATTAGGGGGTTGTAAGTTTGGTAAGAAAGAGTTAGTGTTATAGCCCAAAGAGGTGCTGATAGTGGAAACAAAGTTTGTCATAGCTGGAAGTATGCCTAACCGTGATCATACGGTCTTGGGGGCAGTATTTTTAGGCATAGTTGCTTTGATGGCTGTGTTTTCTGCAGGTATTATAGTTCTCCAAGCATTGGATTAAAAGAAAAGGTTTTTAAAACCGTATAAAATCCTTTTTCCTTATGGGAGCGATTAAAAAGTTAGCTAAGTGGGGGCTTATTTCTTATATTGCTGCTTATATGGGCTTGAGCGGTTATGCTTATTATGATTTCAAGACTGAGAATGTCGAGAGGATAAGGAAGAGTGCTAAGAACACTTTGGTTGTTAAGAACTATAAGGTCAGGCTGGAGGATAAGGTTAAGAACTTGACTATCGTTGGGGAAACCCACATCTATAATTATAAAGAGTCTGAGTTTGCTGATAAGCTTGTTGATAAGTATGATTACGTTGCTATGGAGGGCGGTGGTATAAGCCAGGATGATGATTTTTTGATGAAGATAACTAGCAGGTGTTTCTTGCCTAATCTCATATTTTATGGTATGGGCAACGGTAGGCTTGTTACTAATCCTACCACGCACGCTTATGCCTATCACAAGGGAAAAACTATTTTTTATATGGAATCTGGAGAAGATGAGTTTAAAAACAAAGCTACGCTGGGCCAAAGGCTGGCCTTGGTTGGCGTTAGCGGATTAGCCTTGGCAACGGCGCCTCTCAGTTACTTTCAAGGAAGAGATGAATTGATATATGGTGAGTATGATTTTCAAGATGGTGACAGCTTGGTAGAGTATGCTGCTAATGTGGGCGAGAGGGATTCTATAATGGCAAAGAACATAGTGAAGGCTTTAGGGCGTGAAGAGGTTGATTCCTTGCTTTGCGTCATGGGCAAGTTTCATGTTCCTGGTGTGGAAGAAAAATTGAAGGATAAGATAAAGATTGAAGAAAGGGATGCCTCTCTCACTCATCATTCTCGTACGCAGGACCAGTACTCGTATGAGCATTCGTATTCTTTTTAGTAAATAATAAAAGAAGAATTAGTTCGCTGTCACGTTTGATTCTGTGAGCATTGCCACTTCGTCTTTTCTGTATTCGGCGAATTTGGTTTTTTTGTCTTTTAAAGTGTCAAAGAAGTTTCCTTTTATTGTTGCGCTCTTGATTTTTCCTTTTATCTCACCGTTTTCTACTAGCAATCCCTGGTCTACTGCTAATGAGTATTCTCCTGATTTTGAGTCTTGCGTATGCATCCCTAGAACGTCGTAAACGATAAGCCCGTATCCTAGTCCTTTGATCATCTTGCTGTATGGTGCCATTGCTACATCTAAGTCTATCTCTCCTGGTGGTGTTGGCGGCATCCCGCTTTTCTTTGCATATTTTAGGTCTAAGATGGGTGTGATGAGCCTTCCGTTAGCGATTAGGTAGCTTTTTGTTGAAGGCACTCCTTCTCCTGAGCAGGGTTGTGTTGATAAAGAGTAGTCGCTGAGGCCGTCTATCACTATGTTTATCTTTTCGCTGAATACTTGTTTTTTTGCTTTGAAGTCTTCGAGGCTGTGTACTGACTGGTTTGTCACTGTTTCGCCGTCCATCTCTTCTAGGACGTATTTTTCTAAGAACTGTCCTAAAGTGCCGGGTGTTAGTATTACTGGCATTTTTCCTGATTTTATTTGCGTTATGTTTTTTGAGTGTACCATATACCTGTCTATTTCTTTTAGTATTTTCTTCAGGTCTTTTTTTTCTGGCATGTCCCTTTCTGCATAACCGTCTCCGCAAATATCGTTTACGTATGCGTAAACTGACATGCTGGTGCCTTCCCAGCTTACGTTTAGTCCTTTTGAGTTCATTATTGTACTGCAGAGCATGCCTGCACTGACTTGTCCCTTAACCGTCTTGATGTAGTCTTTTTTCTTCAGGTTCTCATTAAAATAGTTTAATATTTCAAAGAAGTAAGAGCTGTCTTTTGTTATCAGGTTTATCACATTGTCATCTTTGATTTTAAGGCCTGTCGGCATTGGTAAAGGTTGAATCACTTCATGAGCGTCTATATCCTGGTAGCTTGTAGTTTTCCATTCTTTGATTGAAGCGTCAAGGTTTTCTAGCGTGAAGGTGTCTATGATGGAATCTGATACTCTTCCGTCAGCCCATCTTATGTATACTGATCCTTTGTAGATGTCGTGTGTTGATGGAGGTGTATATGGTCCTCCTATCTCGT
>JAUYDG010000044.1 GCA_030691925.1 Nanobdellota archaeon | reverse complement strand
AGGAGGATTACGAGGCTGTCCAGAAGTATTCCAAGCAGACCGTCAGGCTTAACAGGGAAATGATGGAAGAGTCCAAGGAGCTTTTGAAATACATGGGGTTGCCTGTCATACAAGCCCCTTCTGAGGCTGAAGCTCAGGCTTCTTACATGTGCAAGCAGGGTGATGTCTGGGCTGTTGCAAGCTCTGATTACGACTGCTTGATTTACGGCTCTCCAAGGCTTGTTACGAACCTTACTTTGTCCACTAGGAAGAAGCTTCCTTCAGGGACTTACGTTTCTGTCCATCCTGAGATGGTCGAGCTGAGTGAGGTTTTGAGCAATCTTGGCATAGAGCAGGACCAGCTTTTGGCTATAGCCATATTAACTGGAACCGATTTTAACGTCGGCGGCGTCAAGGGTATCGGCCCGAAGAATGCTCTGAGATTGGTTAAGGAGTTCAAGAGTTTTGACAGGATTTTCAAGGAGGTTAAGGCTGATTTTAACTGGAAAGAGGTCTACGCCGTTTTCAAGAGCATGCCTGTGATGCTTAACTACCAGCTGAAATGGTCTGAGCCTGACGAGGAAAAGATTAAGAAACTGTTGATTGACAAGCATGACTTTTCAGAAGAAAGGGTTGAGAATACCTTGGAGTCGTTGAGGAATTTTAGGAAAGAGGCTGGCCAGAAGGGCTTGTCTGACTTTTTTAAGAAGAGGTAAAACATGATAAGGTGGCAAGATGTACATTTGTTCCGTTTTAATTTTAATAAAGAGCTGTCCAGTTTTTTCATTTCTTATGCTGTCAGGAACTTCGCATACGCGTTGGTAGGCATTTTTATACCCGCGTTTTTTCTCAGTTCAGGCTATTCCTTGAAGGCTATAGCATTTTATTATCTGATGAACGCTTTTTTCATGGGCATAGGCTGCATACTTACGTGTTCGCTTTTAACCAAGATAGGCGTTAAGCACGGCATTCTTATCAGCGCACCTGTCACGATCACGCATTTTTTGATGCTTTACTCTTTGGACACGTATCATTGGCCCTTGACTCTTTTAGCCTTGGTTGGGGCGTCAGCTTCTGCGTTCTACTGGCCTGCTTTCCATATAGAGTTTGTCAAGTCATCCGACCATGACCACAGGTCAGAGGAGTTTAGCGCTATGAACGTTTGCTCTTATGTTGTCATGATATTCGCCCCTCTTGCAGGAGGGTTTCTGGCGACGTATTTCGGATTTCACATCTTGTTCATAATTGTTTCAGTGATACTTTGCATCTCGTCTATTCCCTTGTTCTTCACCGAGGAAAGGTATGAGCCTTTTGATTTCTCTATCAAGAATATGTTTTCCAAGGAGAATTTTAAGGATGTTTCAGTGTTCTTTAGCAATGGCGTGATAAACTTTACCGGCGGTGTGCTGTGGCCTTTGTTCATTTTTATAGCTTTAGGGACTTTTTTGGCTTTAGGTATCTTATCAACTGTATTGATGTGCATAGTAACTGTTTCGAATTACCTGCTGGGGAGGGTTGCGGACAGGCTTAACAAGCATGCGCTGCTCAAGATAGGCGCTGTGTTAGGCGCCGCCCTTTGGTTCGTGAAGCCTTTCGCTTCCGTATTCAGGCATTTTGTTGTTATAAACTCTGTAGAAGGCTTGACATCTTCTTTTGTGGACATACCTTTTTTTGGGATATTTTATAACCGGGCGCAGAGAAAGATAGACACTATGGAGTACATCATATTCAGGGAGCTCGCCCTTAATGCTTTTGGTGTCGTGTTCGCCGCGCTAGTATTCCTGCTGGTTGGAAGCTTTAAGCTTAGCTTTATTTTGGCAGGCATAGCCAATTTGGGGTACATGTTTTTTTAAGATGGTAACTTTGAAAGAAGCTTTGAAGGGTAAGCTGACTGAGAGGCAGATCTCTCTAGTCCCGAAATCATTCGATGTTGTCGGTGACATACTTATTTTTTCTGATCTTCCTGAAGGATTAAATAAGAAAGAAAAGCTTGTTGGTGAGACGATTCTTAAGCTGATGAACAATATCAAGGTTGTCTGTAAGAAAACTAAGATACATTCAGGGGTTTTCAGGACTAAGAAGGTCAAGATAATGGCTGGCGAGAAGAGAAAAGTGGCCATGCATAAGGAGAATAATATCAGGGTTAAGCTTAATGTCGAGACCTGCTATTTTTCTCCAAGGCTTTCTAATGAAAGGTTGAGGATTGCTAATCTTGTAAAGGAAGGAGAGTCTGTTCTTGTGATGTTCAGCGGTGTTGCCATATACAACTTGGTGATATCCAAGAATTCAAAAGCTAAGGAGATTTACGGTATCGAGATTAATCCTGCGGCCCATAAGTTTGCCGAAGAGAATGTTAAGCTGAACAAGGCTGCCAATGTTAAGCTATTTTTAGGCGACGTTAAAAAAGTGTTGCCTAAGCTTAAGAAAAAGTTTGACAGGATAGTTATGCCCTTGCCGAAATCTGCTGAGGGATTTTTAGGTACGGCTTTGAAAGCTGCGAAAAAAGGGGCTGTGATACACTTCTACGATTTCTTGTTTGAGCAGGATTTTGATAAGGCTGTAGAGAAGATAAAAAAGCATTGCAAAAAATGTAAGATACTAAATGTTGTGAAATGCGGCCAGTACTCTCCAAGAAAATATAGGATTTGTGTAGACTTTAAAGTGAACAAATAATTTTAAAGAAGGTTATAGGCCTAAAGAACAGGTAACTTTTTAATATTCTTCGTCGATTATTCCCAAGTGGTCTTTGAGATCTTTATCTAAGTTAGGATTGTGAATAAAACCTGCTTCTTTAAGGAGTTTCTCAAGCTTATTGCAGGATATTTTCTTTTTTTATATAAAAACTGATTCTGCTGATTCTACCAAAGATTTTGGAAGCAGTGTTTTTATCATCTCGCGATATTCTGCACCCCCATCATCCCAGCCCTCTGTGAGGTCATACACTTTCTTTGTTGTTATCACTGTTATTGGTTTCCCTTTGTAGTCTTCGTCTAGGGAAAACATCGGAGTTGAAAAGTAAAAATCTTTTGGTTCTATCATTTTGATATCCTAATTAAAGGCTTAAAACTAATTCGTTTAAAAGCCTTTCTTTTTAAAACTCTCCGAGCCTTTTTTGTTTTTTGTTGAACTTTTCTAAGTATTTTGGGGGGTGCACATGCCTGTGTTCAAATCCCCAGTCTTCCAGCATTTTCTTGGCGTTTGGGCTTATGCTGGGCGATGCAAGTACTCCTCTTACTTCTTTCAGCCCTTTGCTGGATTTTATTTTTTCCACGTACCTTCTTAGTTGTGTTACAGCGTCTAGTGTTGCTGTGTACCTTTTGCATTCTACGACTACCAATTTGTTGTTTTTGTCGTAGCCGAAGATGTCTATGAATCCGTATTCGGTGTGCTCTTCTTTGCTTAGCGGCCTGAATCCTGGTTCTATAAGCTCAGGGTTGTTGTAGATCTTTTCTGCCATGTCTTTTTCTGAGCCTTTGAGTGTTATCTTTTCTCCGTCTTGTAAGAGCTTTGTCTGCAGGAAGTGTATCTTGTGCAGCCTTATTATCATCTCTTCTTTTAGTGCTATGTTGTTGCTTTTCAGGTAGAGTTCTTCGTTTTCGTAGTATATGTTATGTTCTGTTCCTGTTTTCATGTAATTTACGGGGTTGGTTCCGGTTGGCTGGTGGACTAGAAGGTTTTTGTCAGGCTTGATTATGATTATCCTGTCCCCTTTTGGGAGGTATGCTTCTGCTCGGCCATTGTATTCTATGCTGCATTCTGCCCCTATCACTATTGTGTCTTGGCTTTGCAGCGCTTTCCTTATTCTTTCTTGTGCTTCAAGCATTTTCCTAGGATATACATCTCTTTGCTTTCTTTTTTGGATGCTTCTGGTTTTATTGTTTTTATGAGTTCGAAGTTTTTTTTGGCCTCGCTTAGGAATTCTTGATATCTTGCCCCTTGGAATATTTTGCAGAGGAAGTTTCCTCCTTCCCTCAGGTGTTCCTTCGCAATTTCTAATGCTGTTTTTGCCAGGAAGTAGCTTCTTTCATGGTCTAAGTCCCTTGCCCCCGTTGTTTTTGGCGCCATGTCGCTTAGTACCACATCAAAGGTTCCTTCTATTTTTGCCTGTTCTATGTCTGATCTTATGAACTTGAAGTTTGGTTTTTCTATTCTTCTTACTGGGGATATGTCTATTCCTGTTACAAATCCTTGGTTTCCTACTATCTCTAAAGAAGCTTGTACCCAGCCTCCCGGGCTGCATCCTAGGTCTAATACTTTGTCCCCTCTTCTGATTATGTAGTATCTGCTGTTTATCTGTTTGAGCTTGTATACTGATCTTGCGTAGTAGCCTTCTTCCCTTGATTTCCGGGTGTAGAAATCTTTCATTGTTTAGAAAGGATTTTCGGATGTTTAAAAACTTTTATACAGTTAAGCTTATAAACAATTCAAATATCCAAAAAACTAAAATAAACAATAGAGGTTTTGAATCATGAAAAACTTGAAAACAAAAATCGGTGTATCGTTAACAGCCTTGGCTTGTTTTGCAGCATTAGGCTTAACACCTGTAGCTTCAGCAGTAGAAGAGGGTAAAGGCACGGACCCTGACGTGATGAAAGTAGTAGAGGTTCTTGGTACTATAAAGGATATTAGGGAAATCCGCTACACCCTCCCGGATGGCAGGGGAATATCTTTCAATGTGGAAAAGAGTAGCATCTCTGAGGAAAAATCCTGTTTGGTGCTTTACATCAAAAAACCGGATAAAGAAGTCGTGATATCAGACTACAGGCTTAACAACCTTGACGGTGAAGATGTGATAACCTATCGGGGAAACATGCAGATGAAGAGCCTTAAATTCAATGAGTTTTCTAAAGATGTGCAGGAAGAGATAAAGAAGGAGTATACTCTTATAATAAAAGAAGCTCCGGAAAGATTGCTGCAGGAGTACAATAAATCAAAAGATGTGATTGTAGATAGTATATTAGAATTATTAAAGCGCTGAGCTCAAAGCCCTAGGTCTAATTTTTTCTTGTAAGTTATTGCAGTAGGCGCTTCCCCGCCGTGCCAGGTGAACCTAGGCCTTACCCTCATAGGGTATATCCTTTCAGAATTATCATCTAGTATCACTGCTGCTCCCGATTCTCTTGGAAGGTTGTTAAGGTGCGCTACTAATGTGGTTGTCATGTAGCTCTGCATCATAGCATTCAGTGCTTCTACATCAGGCTTTGCAGTTACCCTGTGGGATATTATCAGGTCTGTTTGTGTCATGACATCTCTGTGTATCTTTCCAGGTTGTTGCGTAGCTAACAAGGTAGAAACTCCTGGTTGCCTGCCTTCTCTTAGGATTGTTATCAATGAGTCTGTAGCAGATGTTTTTCCCTCTTCGGGCAAGAACTCATGCGCCTCGTCAAGAACTACCCATACCATCGGCTTTTTTGTTTTTCTGTATTCCTCTTCGCTGCCTATGTAGCTGTAACCAGCATGTATCATCTCTACCTCTTCTTTTCTTCTTTCTATCGTCCTTTCTATGAAAAGTTTTTTTGCTACCAGGCCTGTTACAAGGTTTTTTACTCCCCATCCTCCTGCTCCGGTGGTGTAAGCGCTAAGGTCTAAGACGCTTACTTTTCCGCCTTGGATCATGTCGCTTATCTTTGTGCCTTCCTCTTTGAACAGCCCCCAGCCTTTTGTAGCCTTGAACCTGTTCTTTGCAGCGTTTTTGGTGTTGATGTCTATATCTGGGTCTTTGTCTATTGCTTTTGTTATATCCTCTATGGAGTATTCTAGGACTCCTTTTTCTTGGAAGTCAAAGATTATTTTTTCTATTGCTATCGCCAAGGGTTCGTTCTCTCCCAATCCGAAGGTTAGCCTCCAGTCTTCAGGCGTTAGCTCGTTCGGTTTAATCGAGAAAGGATAATCGGCTGGTATTCCTTCTTCCTTGTAGGTTTTGAAATATCCTTCTGGCACGTAGATATTGATCTTGTCAAGCCCTTCAGGCTTAAAGCCCCATTGTTTTAACAGGTCTTCATCTTTGTCATTGGGGTACTTCATGGTCCAGAATATTCCCATGGTGTCAAAGATTACTATTGCAATGTTTTTAGAAACATCTTCCGGCAGGTTGCATATGCCTTCTGCAATCGCTCCCAATGTGTACGACTTCCCGCTACCTCTTTTTCCGCAGACTAATACCACATGGCTTCTTACTACATCTAAGAATATCCGGTTGGACAAGGAAGTTGTTCTTCCCATCTTTACGTATCCTTTTCCTATTAGGATTATGCCTTGTTCACCGAACTTTTTTCTGTCGGATTCGTTTCGTCCGACTATTATGTCATAAGCCATTGCTAGAATAAAAGGGTTGGAAGGTTTTAAACTTTTTGATAATGCATAATCCCAAATTTTAAATATCTAAGCCCACTATTAGGGTGTATGAATGTTTACTTGACTTTCATATGGGTTTACGTGGCAATGATAGCCATGTCTTTCTGGGAGGCTTACGTGGAAGGAAGAAACATATGGGGCAGGCACAAGCTGGGCTGGAAGATACACTTATATGGCCGGTACTGTCTCCCAGCTTATCATTTTTATGTTTTTATCGTAATGTTGCCTCTTCTCTTGTCTCTCCCGTTGGTGATTTACGGCTGGGATTCCAGGCTTTTTGGCATATTGCTCAGCGCTTATTTCTCTGGTGTCGTGCTGGAAGACTTCATGTATTATGTGGTTAATCCAGTTGTCAAGTTTTCTGAGTTCAACTCAAGGTTTGTTTACTACTACCCTTGGCTGAAGATAGGGAAGTTCGAGATACCTGTACCTTACATAGTAGGTATAGTTTTTTCTTTTTTGTCATGGTGTTTTATCTGGAGATAGTTTTTGACAGTAAAGCTTAAAAATTAATCATATCCTTAAAATGATTACAATGATGAATCAAATAAAGACAATCATATTCTTAGGGGCTCTTACCGCATTGATGCTTTGGTTTGGAAGCTTCTGGGGAACTAGTGGGTTAACTATAGCTTTAGCTTTTGTTCTCTTGATGAATATAGGCGCATACTTTTTTTCGGATAAGATTGTTTTGATGATGTATAAGGCTAAAGAAATAAAAGAGAAAGACGCCCCTGGATTGTTTAAGCTGGTGAAAGAAGTGGCCGATGATGCTAACCTGCCGATGCCCAGAGTATTCATAGTGCCTTCTGATACGCCTAATGCATTTGCTACTGGTCGTTCACCGAAGCATTCAGCGGTTGCCTGCACCCGAGGCATAATGGACTTATTAAGCAAGGACGAGCTGAAGGGCGTTATAGCTCACGAGATGTCCCATATAGGCAACAGGGACACTTTGATTATGGTCATTGCTTCAACTATAGCGGGAGTGATATCTTATCTTGCGATGATGGCTAAGTTTGCAGCCCTGTTTGGTGGCATGAGTGGAAGAGACGACAGGGAAGGGGGCAATGCTTTAGGTCTTTTGGTCTTGGCAATAATCACACCCATAATTGCAATTCTTATCCAGCTAGCAATCTCAAGAAGCAGGGAGTACATGGCAGATGAGAGGGGTGCCAGGGTGATAAAAAATCCTGGAGCGCTAGCGTCTGCGTTAGAAAAGCTGGAGTCTGGCGTTAAGCATAATCCGATGAGGCTTGGTAGCGAGGCTACTTCTTCGTTATTTATAGTTAACCCTTTCAAGGCTTCTGCGATGCTTAGCCTTTTAAACACTCACCCTAGTACTAAGGAAAGGGTTAAAAGGTTAAGAGAACTTAAAATATAATATTCACTTCTTTTTTTGTCCTACCACTTCTAGCTTTCCGAATCTTCCAGCGCTAAGCTGCTTTTCGCCTTGGAATTCTGATACGAAGCCGTCGGTTATCTTCAGCTTATCGCCGATTCTTATCTTGTCTATGTCTTCGTTCCACAGCGTTAGTTTTATCGTGCCTGTAGGGTCTGCGACTGTTGCGTTAGCCACTCTTCCGGTGTTCCCGAATTTTTGGAACTCTCTTACGTCCCCGATTTCTTTTACCTCAACTTCCATGCTGACTTTTCCTTGTTTGGATTGTAATTCTTTTATCTGCATCTGACCAGCCTCCAGAAGTAATTTTTTGTTTTTTTCTTTATAAATTTTGTTGTGTTGAACTTTGCTTCTGAAGGAGGAGGTTTAGCCACAAGGTTTATAAACAGTTTTTTTCCTAATCATATTTATGTCGATAAAGAAAGAGCTGCAGAGGAAGCATGAGCAGTACCAGATGGAGATCCAGAGAGTCAGGCTTCCGAAAGGGAGAGAGGTTTTTGGCGTTCTGGTGCAGAGGCTTGGCGCGTCCCGCAGCAAAGTCAAGTGCTTAGATGGCAAGGAAAGGAACTGCAGGATTCCCGGAAGGCTTAAGAGGAAGCTGTGGGTCAGGGAAGGGGATATAGTCCTTGTTGAGCCTTGGGAGTACAATAATGAGAAAGGGGATATAGTCCATAAGTACAGGATCAGCCAGGTTCAGTGGCTTAATAGGAAAGGTTATTTGAAGGGTTTGGAAGAATCTGAAGAGTTCTAAAATGTTTGATTATGAAATAAAGATACCTAAGGATAGGATAGCTGTGTTGATAGGCAAGAAAGGTGCTGTTAAGAGGAAGATACAGAGGCTTACCCACACTAAACTGGTGGTGGATTCTAAAGAAGGGGATGTTACGGTTGAGAGCGAGGATTCTTTCGCAGCCTACAGCACTAAACTGATAGTTAAGGCTATAGGCCGCGGTTTTAATCCTGATATCGCATTGCTTCTTACAGATGAGGATTACAGCCTGGAGATTCTTGACATTACAGAATTCGTTGGAAAGTCAAACAAGAACATGCAGAGGGTGAAGGCAAGGGTTATCGGGACTGGCGGCAAGGCGTGGAAGATGATTGAGAGGCTTACAAGCTGCCATCTTTCTGTTTACGGCAGGACTGTCGGCATAATCGGCCCTATTGAAGAAGTTACCCTTGCCAGGCA
>JAUYDG010000004.1 GCA_030691925.1 Nanobdellota archaeon | reverse complement strand
TCTTCTGCTTCCATGTCTTCTATTAAAGGCATGAGGAATTCTAGCGCTTTTCTGATTTTTCCATAATCTTGTTGCAGTTTTTCCATGTCATCTTTTAGTATCCTGTTTTCCCGCTGGAGCTTTGTAGCCTGGTCTACGTCTCCTTTTTCTGCGATTTCGTCGAAGATTATTCCTTTTCTTTTGATATACCGGTCTGGCATGTCACTGCTGAAAGCCCACCCGTACTTAGCGCATAATTGGTACCGGTTCAGTTTTGGAGCCCAGTAGGTGGCGGAGCTGTGCCTGAGCATGTGGAGAGTTAGCCTTTTCTTGAGTGCTCTTTCTCCTAAGATTCGGATTCTTTTCCTTAGCGCTGGGTAGGTGTAGGGGAATAGCTGGGCTTCTGCGTTGTTCTTGTCTGGGTGCTCTGCCATCCATTCGTTTATTTGCTTGGTGCTTAGGGGTAGTGGGATTGTTCTTGCGAATGTTTTCGAATGCCTGATGTTTATCCAGTAGCATGCTGTGTCGTTCATATGGGTTTTTTGGGTTAAGTCTTTGAGTCGGACGTTCAGTAGCTCTTCTGCCCTTGGTCCACCGTCGAAAAGGACTATGAGGGCTGCTTTGACGCTTGTCTCATGTGTCGAGTTTATCATCTTTTCCAGCTCTTCCCTCGTTATTGCAGGAACCTCCTTCGGGATATCTGTCATGTCTATGAAATCTACAAGCTCTGGCTTGCCCATCCATTTGTAGAACTTCTGCAAGGCTTTCTTGAAGTCGAGCTTGGTTCGCTCGCTGTAATCCTTGCCTTTGTTCTTGTAAAAGCCCTCTTCGATATTGAAAACGAATCTTTCCATCTCTTCCTGGCTTACCTCGTTAAGAGGTTTGCCCAGCCACCCTGCGATTCTTTTAATCAGAAAAAGGTACTTCAAAATCCTCCGCTTCCCCAGTTTTTTCCTCGTCCTGGCCTTAATCGTTTTACCCATCTTACAATCCCACAAGAATTTCAAAATCAGCTCCCTATTCTTAGGATTTATACCCTCATCTGCCTCAAACTTTCTCAATGCCGTCTCGTATACCCTGTCCGTATTATGTATGTCAATTTTATCTTCCATCTTATAATCTTACTTCTCCTTATATCCTTAAAAGCCTACTTAACATTTAACGTTTCTAAACCTTACTCGCCCTCAAAAAATAGAGAACTGAACCAAAACGAACAATGCGCCAGCTGGGATTTGAACCCAGGTCGCGAGCTGATTCCACCTTTCAGTTTGGGAAGCTCGAATCCTGCCACTAGACTACTGGCGCTCAAAGTTGTGGCTTCTTACCTTTCTTGTAAAAATTCTTCCACAGCCTCAACAGAGCTACTTCAAGCATTGTGAACTGCACTAAGACCAAGTCTTAAATGCTTCTTGTTTCACAGACGTTCCCAACGGAACATCTCTAGCAAGCGTTGATTCCCGCCGTTCCAACGGTATAACAAAAACAAAATCCTTTTATGTTTATAAGCATTACGCGCACACTTGTCGCGTTGTCCAGTACCTAAATTTCCGAAGATAATAAATAATCTCCGAGCAACTTCAAAAAGTTAAAGTGATGGTTGTTTATTTTTTTTATAAAAATTCTTCCATATCCTTAATAGGGCAACTTCCAATTTCATAAATTTTTTTGTTCTTTCTTTTTTCAATTTTATCCTTAATTTTTTAGCTGCCTTCAAGGAAAAAGGGCTTACAGCCGTGTCGCTTTTCGGCCAAACAACCCTCAACTCTCGCAGAAATATGTTAACGGTCACAGGCCCTACGCCCTTGAACTCCAAAAGTTTCTGCTCCAAATCCTGAGCATCTTCAGCCTGCTCGTACAGCTTAGTCAAAGAGCCATACTTTTCCAGCAAAACTTTACAAATATCCGATAATTTGTCTGCAGTTGAAAAATCATACCTCACATATCCCCCTTCATCCAATATTTTTACAAGCTCATCCCAGCCGGCATCCAAGATTTTCTTCGGAGTCAAGACCTTATACTTTTCAAAAGTTTTGTAAGTCTTCACAGCTATATTCTCCCCTATCCTCTTGCCAAAAAGTATTGATGCAAGAAACCATTTGAAAAGCTCAGACTCTTTCCCCGAGTAAAGGTCTATGCCTAACGCCACGTGATAAGGAAGGCCATACTCCTTAACCAGCTTAGCCAATTTCATTAGGACTAAAAAAGCCGTATGGGCTTATATTCTTTTTGCACAAAAGCTTATATACCAAAGAGATACATATTTACAAGAGGTTAAATCATGGTCAAACTTTTTCCTAAACACAGCCATTTTGCAATAAGCAAGTCAAGTAAAGAACACACCACAGAGCTAACACCTAAAGATTTATCGCTAGGATTTAAAGAGCTAAAAAACTCAGAGCCCCATACCAAAGGCCACTGCAAAATATGCCACAAAGATGTCAAGAACATAGAAGACCATATGAAAAGAAAACACAGGGAAGCAAAATCCTAAACCCCTCTTCTTACATTATTTTAGTAAATGACAAAAGTAATTGCTTAATAAAATGGCAGGATGCCCTGTGAATTCGAGGAGAAACTCATTGAGGGCAAGTTAAAACTTTTGTCACCTATTATTTTATAACAAATTTTATAAACACCATCAACAACCCTTTTAGCTAGAAAAATTCTTTATCAAAGGAGGAAAAAAAGAATGAAAAAACTAAAAACCTTATGCGCCATCGTAGGAGCAGCAGCGATGCTATACACAGCACCAGCATTCGCAACAGAACAAAAATTCAACGTGCCAGAATACGACCTGAAAGGCGCAGAAGAAATAACAAGCTACAGTGTCCTAACACCATTCGGACTTCTGCCGATACAAGATCCTAAAGAAGCAGAAGGCAGCCCGGTAGTAATCACTAAAAAATACGGAGTAGACAGGAACAAAGACGGCAAAAGCGACCTGATATACATTGAAGTAAACGTGCCAGAGCTAGAATACACAAACCCTCAAACCGGCAAACCAGTTAAAGAGCCGGCATACACCGTAAAACAGCTGGCAATAGATGAGGACTTTGACGGCTACGTAGAAAGGCTGCTGATAGACCAGCAAGACGAGAAAGAAAAAAACGGAGCTGACGGAATATACGACTTAGAGCAATATGCTCCAAGAATAGAAGACCTCCTCAAATAAGCAATTTCTTTTTTTATTTTTCTTTAAGAACTAATTCTTCCCTTACTTTATCAGCATACCTGTGAGCCAATCTTAAAGGCTCCGGGAGCTTGTGATTGCCACGAATACAATTCTTAACAATCTTAACAGCAGTAGCTACACTAATCTTGTGACCAGGGCTTACAAATATAGGCCTTGAGCCAGCTTTCGTTTCCACCCTCTCACCCCTCAGCTCTTTAACCTTGCCTTCAATAGTATCCTTCTCCAGGTAAACCTTGCCTTCATGAACTTCGCCGCACAGCAGTTTTTTAGTAACACCAACAGTGGGCTTATCCAGGCTTACACCAACGTAAGAAGCAACCCCGCTCTTCAAAGGGTGCAGTATGCCACCGCCGTCTATCATAATCACATCAGGCTCAGCCTTGAACTCATGATAGGCTTCTATTATCGGGGGCCCTTCACGAAACATCAAAAAGCTAGGGATGTAAGGGAATTTCTCCTCAGAAACAGTATACCTCTTCTCCAAGATTTCCATGCTCTTGAAATCAAGAATCACGCCAGCACAGATGACCTTTTTGTTATAATAAGCTAGGTCAAATCCAGCAACGGTCTTAACGTCACCAATCTTAAAGCGGTCCTTCACAACAACCTTATCAGCTATCTTCTTCTGAACTTCCTTAAGCTTATCAAGGTCTATTTCCATATCTTTTCCAGGATACTTCTCATAACCGATATATCTTCAAGCTTCCTCGTATACTCTCTCCTCTTTCTGTTCATAGCAGACCCTTTATTCTAGGCAAGCCACTCCCTGCACAAAAGCTCCTGGTTCTGC